>CALUFR010000113.1 GCA_944319875.1 uncultured Bacteroides sp. | reverse complement strand
GCTGTAAATATAAGCAAAACAATTGATAAACAATGAAATGTAGAGTTAAACAGCTATAACAGGAAAGAGAAAATTCAACCTTAATTAGTCTCTTGCTGTTCTAACAGGTTTTCGGACAGCCTCCCCCTCAATCCGTATAAAAAGGACGAAAATAAGGGGGTAAAAGGGTATTATACCCCCTGTAATCGCACCTAAAATAGGGTAAAAATGTCCCCCCAAATGTCCCCCCATTCGACACATTTCGTTTTTGCAATAAATTAGAGTGTCCCCCCAAACGTCCCCCCAAGTGTCCCCCCAACCTCTATTTTAACGCGTTTTTAACTGTTCAAACCGATATGGTACGGGTATAAAACAAAAAAGCCGCTCGAAAGCGGCCTAAACATCAATAAAACAGTTATTTACTACTCCGTATCAGGCGAGACTGGATAATCATTGCCCGGCGAGTGATCTTGCAGCTTCCGTCCGTCATTCCGGCGTGCAGCAGGCTGCTTTTGGTGATGCCTACTTGTTCCTCCGTCAGCACGTCAAAGATAGCCGACAGGCTTCCAAAATAGTAATTCTTCTTCTCATAAATCAGGTGTACGTGGATAACTTTCGTCATGGCTCATATCGCATTAGTTATGCTGCAAATATACCAAATAATAACGATATGGAATAATCTGCATAAATATTTCTTCTTATCCCCACAACAAAAGACACAAAAAAAGAGGCCGTTTAAGCCTCTTTCCAATGGCGTGCGGTCATTCTATTACCCGCCCGTCAAAAACGCCTTGTTGTGCCCCGTTAGCGCCTTCATTCGCCTCATTATGCGCCCCTACACCCCCCGGATGTAACACAAGTGTTCAAAAACCGTTCAAATCGGCTCGCCGATGTAACGTTCATGTTAAGCAATGTCACATTTCGTTTTTGCAGCCCGCCTGTTCCCCTATGCATCTAACTCGTTGTGAAGCAAAGAGTAACGGGCGTTTGAGGGGAGATGTGTTCTTACACATTTCGTTTTGCCCCCCTTATAAAAAAATTAAGGATTGTTTCCTATAGCGAGGTTGTTGAACCCAAAATGGAAAGGGGAAATGCTGCTGATATTGATGAGTTAAGTGACTGATCTAACTAGAAATCCAATCAAGCCCTAATCAGAAAAAACAGTTTCTGATTAGGTGAATATTAGGTTTTAGTTAGGTGTTATGAGATTAATAGTCTTTATATTTGCACCGTTTTTAATAGAAAAAATGAAAAGTGATATGAAAAAGAAAAATTTAGCCTTGAGGACAATAGGTAACATGTTTATGTATAGTTTAGTATTAATTTGGGTTCTTATTGACGGTGAGTGGTACTGGATAGAAGGCGTAATGTAAATTGAAGTTAATATGAAAAGGAATTGTAGGAAATATTTTTGTGGATATAGACATATGCAAAAAAATGTATATAGACATTCGCTTGTTGGATTGTTGTTATTAATCCTATGTATCTTTCCTTATGAGGGTAGAGCGCAAAGGTTTGATGATCATAAAAAAAACTCTCAAATCGTTTGGGATAATAAAGTTTTAGATTTGAAAGATGTGGACTCGGGAAAAGGTAAGATTGTGGTAGAGTTCTCTTTTATAGTGAAAGGTGAAGTGCCTATTATTATACATAATGTAGAGGCTAGTTGTGGATGTACGAAGGTCGAGTGGTCGAAGAAACCTGTGATGCCTAATGAAAGATCAAAAATTGTTGTCTATTTTAATACTAAAGGAGAAAAGGACCATTTTGATAAGAGCTTTATCGTGGAGTCTAGTTCGGTAAAAAGTGTTGAATTATTAAGATTTAAAGGAAATATTAAATGAAAACAGTGAACCTTTTTTTATGCGCCATGTTTGTATTTGCAAGTTTGTCGTGTCAGCAAGAAGAACTTCTATATAGCTGTGATAAACAAGTTGATAGTTGGGTAAAATCAAATCTTACTTATGTGAAAGGGATGGATAGAATTGAATGGGAAAGTGTTGATGAGGATTTTAAAAAAGGATGTTATATGGCATTTTCGCCACAACAAAGGCAGCAATTGTGGTTAGGCAAATTGAATGAGGCTTTATTGTTAGATTGGTCAACGGAAGAAAAGGCGCATATAAATGTTTTGATTAATTTTATTCAAACTCATCTTTTTTGTTTTGATTTTGTTAGACAAAAGACTGATGAAGAAATTGAAGAGATTGAGGTTTTTGCGTATAAATGGATGAAAAAAGCCGAACTTCAATTAGATTGGAATCGAAAAGTTATAGGTGGATTAGTTGCTATGCCTCATACAATTATAAATAAGGAAGGTACTTTGAAACGTACGTTTTCGCAACCTTATAAGAGTGTAAAAACAAGAACAGAGGCAGAGTGTAATTGCAGTAAAAGTAGTAATTGGTGTTCTATAGATATATCTGTAGAATGTCTTGACGCTTCTTGTGATGTTACGGATGGTGGTTGTGGCTTTCTTTGGTTATATGATTGTGATGGGCGTTGTTACGGCATTTGACTTCTTTTGAGTAAATCGTTTATTAATTAAATAATCTGTCAGAGAGTGTGCCATAATATAAAATTTTTGTTATGCTGTCTAAGAAAATGGCATCAAAGGGTTTCGTGTAATATTTCCACATATGCTACTGGGTGAGATGTCTTAACAAATGGCTAGTGACGAGTTTAAAATTGTCTTAACCACATGGAGTTCCCAACGGAGAAATGGATACTTAGCATGATAAAATGATAGAAGTTCTGCATTTTGGCACTCCTCGATCTATACGAGTTTTCTAAATGGAAGCTTATTAGGAAGATAATATGTTAGTAAGAAAATCTGAAATAATCTGGATCTTATTTGCTAATGCTTTGGTGGATATACTAGTATCAGTATTTCGCATGTTCTCCATATCGTTATGGTTGTGGGTAGCGCCAGTCCTTTATTTTGTCTTAGCTATTTGGATATTAACACATGTGAAGACTGTA
Source organism: uncultured Bacteroides sp. (assembly GCA_944319875.1). Lineage (GTDB taxonomy): Bacteria > Bacteroidota > Bacteroidia > Bacteroidales > Bacteroidaceae > Bacteroides. The sequence goes on along the minus strand of CALUFR010000113.1, from coordinate 98,810 downwards.
AAATTATTATATCTATTTCTCACCATTCTTCTCGGATTAAATCTATTGAGCTTGTGTGTTCGGATAATAGATTTTGAAAAGACCTTGATTTCCATCTGGTGTCCAGTTGTAGGGAGTTTGGGGGTCTTGACTGCCTATCTTTATGTCAAGTATAAATGGAAAGTATGGTCGGTTTTAGGTATGAGTGTTATTGTGTGGGTATATACCGCGTCAGTAGGGCAAGGGCAATGGGAGGAATATTTGTCTTTTGGCAGGTATCCGGTTAAGGCGGGCATTTCAGATGATGTCATTTATTCTGCAGCTAATGACAGCACATTCATAAGGGATTTAGAATATCGATATGTAGTGCTTGAGTTTTGGCATTCTTCTTGCGGAGTATGTTTTAAGAAATTCCCAATGCTGCAACAGCTGTATGACAATTACCAAGACCGGAATGATGTGTTGGTGGCTAGTGTATTTGTACGATATAGGGCTGGCGAAGAATTGGAAGCGGGGAAGGATATAATACGGGAAGAGGGATATACCTTCCCGGTTTATGCCGTCCATCGGAATTCTTCTCTCATATCGCATGCTGATATAGAAGTATTTCCAACTGTTCTGATATTGGATAGGGACAAAACTGTGCTTTTCAAAGGTAGCCTTGACAAGGCTGTTGAAAAAATGGAGACATTGGAATAACTATATAGATGCAGGCTTATGATACGGTGTATTCTCTTTTTTGTCACGGCAGCAGGAACTCTGTTCTTCAGTTCTTCTCGGTTCGTAGACTCTTGGCTGGTTCCCAAATGGGGGGTGTTGGTTGCGGGAATGGTTGTTTTGGGGATGGTGACGGTAGTTCATTGGTTGTATCCCCTTGACCACTGTCCTGTCTGGCTACGTTCGTGGATGAAAATTGGGCTGGTGGCGCTAATAGGAGTAGAGGCATGCTACGGCCTTCTCCAAGCGTTTGCACTGGGAAGCAATGGAGCAGCGTTTCTGACAGGTACGCTGAATAATACTGCCGGCTTTGCGGCTTGCCTTTGTGTGGGATTTCCATTATGTCTCAGTCTGTTGGTTGGAAGAGGTTGGCAGCGATATGTTGGAAGCACGGTAGGGGTAGTAGTCGCCGTGACTGTGGTGTTTTCGGCTTCCCGTGCAGGTATCTTGAGTCTATTGGTCGTGTTGGTGATGTGGGGGTGGAAGCGTTTGCATTTCTCTTTACGGATCAAATGGACGGTTTTGGTGATCCTTTCCCTTTTCTTATTTGTCTTACTTTATGGGCTGAAGAAAGATTCAGCGGATGGTCGACTACTCATTTGGCATTGCTCATTAGAAATGATGAAGGAGCGTCCGCTGTTGGGCTGGGGTGTCGGTGGTTTCGAGGCACACTACATGGATTATCAAGCTGCCTACTTCGAACGGCACCCCGACAGCCATTATGCGCCCTTGGCAGATACGGTTCAATTCCCTTTCAGTGAATATTTGAATATAGGCATTGCGTTTGGAGTGGTAGGGTTACTGATAGTTGTGACTTGTCTTGTATGCTTGGGACGTGCTTATATTCGGCGTCCTACGATGGAGAAGGAAACAGGTTTTCTGGTTTGGCTGGCGGTGGTTGTTTTTGCCGCTTTTTCCTATCCATTAATGTATCCGTTTGTTTGGCTGATGTTGATGTATGCTTCCATGGAGTTGCTGGAGAATGTTGGGACGGTTCGTCCTCTGTTTCTCCGAGTGGGAGCAGTATGTCTGTTTGCTGTGTGCTGTTGGGCAGGAAGTTGGGCATATCACCGCATGAAGGCTGAAGTGATGTGGGCGGAAGTGGTTTTCGCTCCGACTTTAGAACAAATAGATTGGGCAGTAAAAAAATATCAGAATATCTATCCCTTACTCAAAACAGATCGCTACTTCTTGTACAACTATGCAGTGGAACTGAACCGTTGCGGATTATCTGACGAGTCACTTCGTGTGGCCATAGAATGTCGCTCCCATTGGGCAGACTATGATCTGGAGTTGCTATTGGCCAGTCTGTATGAGCAACAGAGAGAGGATGCTTGTGCTGAGGCACATTACCGGAAGGCCTCTTTTATGTGTCCCAATCGTTTTGTCCCTTTGTACCGCTTGGTGCAGTTGCTGGACAGAACAGGGCAAGTGGATGAAGCAGTACGACTGGCTCAGCAGATCGTGAAAAAACCGGTAAAAATTCCTTCGCTTCAAGTGGATTGGATTAAGGAGGAGATGAATGATTATATAGTCAAACGGGGTGAATAACATCGTATATCGTACTTAAAAATGCATGATGTCTTGGGGCATTGTATAGTCATTTGCCGGTGTAAAGAGAAAACGTTTCCCAAATAATCCGTACCTTTGCGCCCGAAACAATCCTGTGATTATGAAACAAGATCCCAGACATATCCGCATCAGCGAGTTCGACTATCCCTTGCCCGACGAACGCATCGCGAAGTTTCCCCTGCCCGTGCGCGACCAGTCCAAACTGCTCGTTTACCGGCATGGACAAGTGAGTGAGGATGTTTTTACTTCTCTGCCCGACTACATCGCTGCGGGTGAGTTGATGGTGTTTAACAATACGAAGGTCATTCAGGCACGGTTGCACTTCCGTAAGGAAACGGGAGCGCTGATTGAGGTCTTTTGCCTGGAGCCGGCCCTGCCGGCTGACTATGCGCTCAACTTCCAGCAGACCGGGCATGTGGCGTGGCTTTGCATGATAGGCAACCTGAAAAAATGGAAGGAAGGCATACTGCGCAGGGAGATGACGGTGAAGGGCCGGACGTTGACGCTGACCGCCGAACGAGGCGAATGTCGCGGCACCAGTCATTGGGTGGACTTCCGTTGGGACAATCCGGAGGTGACTTTTGCCGATATCCTGGAAGTGTTCGGCGAACTGCCCATTCCGCCTTACCTCAATCGTGCCACGCAAGAGAGCGATAAGGTGACTTATCAGACGGTTTATTCAAAAATCAAGGGGTCAGTGGCGGCACCTACGGCCGGATTGCATTTTACCGCTCGTGTGCTTGACGCGCTTCGCGACAAAGGTGTCGATCTGGAGGAACTGACGTTGCATGTGGGAGCAGGTACCTTCAAGCCCGTGAAGAGCGAAGAAATCGAGGGACACGAGATGCATACGGAGTATATCTCCGTGTCCCGCTCCACGATAGATAAGTTGATAGCTCACGGCGGGCGGGCCGTAGCTGTAGGCACGACTTCGGTGCGTACGCTTGAAAGCCTCTACCACATCGGGGTTACCTTGCTCAATAATCCTGATGCCACGGAAGAGGAACTGCACGTCCGCCAATGGCAACCCTACGATATGGCAGGTGAAGCTCCTACATCGGTTGAAGCCTTGACTGCCGTCCGTGCCTACCTAGACCGTCACGGCATGGAAACCCTGCATACCAGCACGCAGATCATTATCGCTCCGGGCTATGACTATCGTATCGTGAAGGCGATGGTGACTAATTTCCACCAACCGCAAAGTACCTTGCTCCTACTTGTCTCCGCCTTCGTCCGGGGCGACTGGCGCACCATCTATGACTATGCGCTGGCTCATGATTTCCGCTTCCTGAGCTATGGTGACTCTTCTTTGCTGATACCCTGAATTTTTAACTGAACCTATGAACCAAGATAATAACCAGGAAATGTTTCCTCTTGTTGATGAGGAAGGTAATATCACCGGTGCCGCTACGCGTGGCGAATGCCATAACGGTAGCAAATTGTTGCATCCCGTGGTGCACCTGCATGTGTTCAATTCGCGCGGAGAGCTTTATCTGCAAAAACGTCCCGAGTGGAAAGATATCCAGCCCGGCAAGTGGGATACGGCCGTGGGCGGGCATGTGGATTTGGGAGAAAGCGTAGAGCAGGCTTTACAACGGGAGGCGCGTGAAGAACTGGGCATTACGGACTTTACGCCTCAACGGGTCATCCATTATGTGTTTGAATCGGCTCGCGAGCGTGAGCTGGTCTTTACCTACAAGACGGTTTACGATGGAGCAATCCGTCCCAGTGAAGAGTTGGACGGAGGGCGTTTCTGGACAGTCGAGGAAATAAGAACAAATGTAGGAAAAGGCGTGTTTACACCGAACTTTGAAGGGGAAGTGGAGAAGGTGGTTTTAATGAAGAATGAGGAATGAAGAATAAGGCATAAAAAAGAATGAAGAACCGTTCTGCGACCGCAGGCAGTTCTTCATTATCAGTTCTTCATTTATTTCGTCAGTCCTTCCACTACCTTGATGATTTCTTGTCCGATGGCATCGGCCTCTTCCTGCGTATGCGCTTCGCTGTATATGCGGATGATGGGTTCCGTGTTGCTTTTGCGCAGATGCACCCATTTGTCGGGGAAGTCGATCTTCACACCGTCTATATCATTGATTTCTTCCTCTTTATACAGCTCTTTTACTTTGGCCAGGATGGCGTCTACATCCGTGTCCGGTGTCAGGTCGATGCGGTTCTTACCCATGAAGTAGGCGGGATACATGGCACGCACTTCGCTTACTTTCTTGCCTTCGTGTGCCAGGTGGCTCAGGAAAAGAGCGATGCCTACCAGGGCGTCGCGTCCGTAGTGGCTGGCGGGGTAGATGACGCCTCCATTGCCTTCACCGCCGATGACGGCACCCACTTCCTTCATCTTTGTCGTAACGTTTACTTCGCCTACGGCCGCCGCATAATATTGCTGTCCGTACTTACGGGTCACGTCGCGCAGGGCGCGGGTGGAGCTGAGGTTGGACACGGTGCTTCCGGGCGTGTGCTTCAGGATGTAGTCGGCCACGCTGACCAGTGTATATTCTTCGCCATACATGCGTCCGTCTTCGCAGATGATGGCCAGGCGGTCTACGTCGGGATCAACCACGAACGCTACATCGTTCTTGCCTGCCTTCATCAGGTTCATGATGTCGCCCAGGTTCTTTTCCAGCGGTTCGGGATTGTGCTGGAAGTTGCCGGTTGGCTCGCAGTAGAGTTTCTCCACATGCTTCACGCCTAATGCTTCGAACAGCTGGGGCAGGATGATGCCGCCCACGGAGTTCACGCAGTCGATGGCTACGTGGAAGTCGGCCTTGCGGATGGCTTCTACGTCTACGAGGTCGAGTGCCAATACGCTGTCTATATGCTTTTGATTGTAAGTCAGGTCCTTGCGGTAAGTTCCCAATTTGTCCACCTCGGCGTATTCGAACGCCTCGGCTTCAGCAATGCGGAGCACTTCGTTGCCTTCTTCCTTGTTCAGGAATTCACCCTTCTCGTTCAGCAGTTTCAGGGCGTTCCATTGTTTGGGGTTGTGCGAGGCGGTGAGGATGATGCCGCCGCTGGCGCCTTCCATCGTGACGGCCAGTTCGGTGGTCGGTGTGGATGCCAGGTCGATGTCGACTACGTCCCATCCCATGCCCATCAGGGTGCCTACCACCACATTCTTCACCATCTCTCCGGAAAGGCGGGCGTCGCGCCCCACGACAATCTTGTTGCTTTTTACGGTACACGTTTTGCGGATCAAAGTCGCATAGGCAGAGGTGAACTTCACGATGTCAAGCGGATTGAGCCCTTCGCCTGTATGGCCGCCGATGGTTCCGCGGATTCCGGAGATAGATTTGATAAGAGTCATAGAGTGAATAGTTTAAAGCAGTTGATGATGTTTGTGTATGTTATTTGTAAATCTGGTATTTGGTGATGTCGTAGTAGTATGGATAGACATACTGCATGGCGCCTTGGTGTCCCATCTTCGAAGGTATGATGAGGCGGACGTGGGCTTTGTCGCGCACGTAAGGCAGGGGCACCAGCCATCCTGCGGGTACCGCTGTGTAGCGATATCCGGAGTACATCAGGCCTTGGGTGAATATACCCGCGATGGAGGAAGATGAAACGGTGTACTTGAATTCATCCACCAGATAGGGAAGATCCAGATTGCTTAACGTCGTGTCTTTGTCTATCAGGCTGTATTCCATGAAGCGCACCAGGATTAGGTCGTTGTTCTTCACGGTGTCAGCCGGATTGTCCGAGCCTTTGTCCACAATCTGCATATAGACGCCGCTGGCCAGCTGTACGAATTCGTTTTCCTCGACATTCGTCACGGAGTCATTGTCAAAGAATTCAGTCTGGCTGATAACTTTGATGCCTTCTTTGTTGATGAAATCGGCGATGGCATCGTCTTCCTCTTCCAACATTTCGGCATACGTTTTCGTGTCGTCACATGCCTGGAAGGCAAAACCTGCGCCTAACAGTATCAGAATGAGTAAAATGAGTTTCTTCATCTAAGCAAGAATAAATAGAATTTTCGTACAAAAGTATCTGATTTCCTTGAATATTGAAAGATACGGGTGCAAAGTTCGTATCTTTTAACCTTTACCCCGTGCTTTTTATCCTTAGGCGTTGAGCAGCGGCTTGTATTTCTCCAAAGCTTGTTCGAACACTTTTTGAGCCTCTTCCATGGTACCGTAGAATTCACCGCCCGACGCATTCAAGTGCCCGCCTCCGCCAAAGAATTCGGAGGCCAGTCGGTTGCAGGGGAAGCTGCCTACGGAGCGCAGAGAGATTTTTATCATCGGTTTTTCGGTGTCCTCGCGCAGGAAACAGGAGAAGATGACGTTCTTGATGCTGAGCGGGATGTTGACAAAGCCCTCACTGTCTCCGCGGATATAGTTGAATTGTTTCTGCTCCTTTTCGGTGAGCGATATCAGTGCGGCACGGTATTCGGGATAGACTTTCATCTGTGTCAGCACGTGTCCCATCAGGCGCAGGCGGCTCTCGGAGTAAGTGTTGAACACCTTGCGATAGATGGCGTCCTTGTCGATGCCCTTGGAGAGCAGTTCGCTGATGATGAAGTAGATTTCGCGGTTGTTGGAGTTGTAGGTGAAGCCGCCCGTGTCCGTCATCATGCCCGTGTAGATGCACTCCGCTCCCTGTTTGGTGATGTCGCTGAAGTAGCCCATGCGGCAGATGAGGCGGAAGACAAGTTCGGAGGTCGAAGAAATCTCGGGGTGGGAGATGACAATGCGGCAGAAGTCCTCGGGATGCAGGTGATGGTCTATCAGGATCTTGCGTGCGGGGGAGTTTCTGACGGCATCGGCCATCGCGTCGATGCGGTTCAGGGCGTTGAAGTCCAGGCAACAGATGACGTCGGCCTCGGCGATGAGCTGGTCGGCGAACTCTTTATAACGGTTGTACAACAGGATGTCCTTACTGCCCGGCATCCACTTCAGGAAGTCGGGGAAGGCGTTGGGGACAATGATGTGAGCTATCTTGTCCTGCGAGTTGAGAAAGTGCCACAGGCCCAGGGAGGAACCGATGGCGTCTCCATCCGGGCTGACATGGCTTACGATAACCATCCGCTCCGCGCGGTCGAGCCATTTGGCGAAATGGTCGATGTTCGCTTGCGCGATTATTTTGCTTAACATCTGCCTATAGTCTTTTTAAGAAAATGAATATTGCGGGCAAATGTACGAAAAAAGTTTGTTCCTACCCGTAGGAGCGGATGGTTTTATTTGGAAAACGGCTTGTCGGGCATGGCCTACCGTTTCTTCATCACGCTGTTCACTACCCTGATGGAAGATACCAGCTTGTTTGTAGAAGTAAATACGTCGACATTCCACACGTGTGACGAGCGGCCTTTGTGTACGATGGTGGCCACGGCACGCACGGTGTCTCCTTCGTGGGCGGAAGAGATGTGGTTGCCGCTCACCTGCATTCCTACCACAAATTCATCGGGCTGACAGGCTATCATGGAGCCCAGCCCGGCTACGGTTTCGGCCAAGGCCAGGGTGGCTCCGCCGTGCAGGATGCCGAAAGGCTGGCGCGTGCGGTGGTCTACCGGCATGGTGGCCTCCACGCGATCTTCAGCCGCATAGGTGTATTGAATGCCCAGATTGCCCATCAGGGCGTGGCTTCCTTGAGCGTTCAGTTGGTCAAGAGGGATTTTAGTGGCGCGGATGTCGGCCAAGATCAGTTTTTCTACGGCCTGGGCCACACCGTCGTTTTCATTGGTGTCCGTGATGTAGTCGGCACAAATTTTCACGGAGTCCACGGAGTTGCCCATCGCGATGCCCATCCCGGCCAGTTGGATCATGGCCACGTCGCACACACCGTCACCGATGGCAATCACTTCGTCGCGCTTCACGTCCAGCTGCTCCAGCAGGACGGACAGGGTGTTGGCCTTGTCGATGGAGCAGGGAACTACTTCCAGGAAATAGTCCTCCGAGCGGAATACGTCGAGCACACCGTCCAAGCGTTTCTTCCAGTGGTTTTCGAGACCCACCAGCGCCTCCTCGTCATCGCTCACCAGCATGCACTTGCACGGGGCGAAGTCGATAGCGGTGGAGAATTCGCTTTCCTCAATGATTTTCAGTTCGTTCAGCGCCGCTTCTTCCTTGACGTGCACGTTGTCCGGCCGATTGGTCAGCAGGGTATCGTCGTGGTAGGTGAACAACGCGAAATTGTTTTTGATCGCTTTCTTTTCGATATAGGGCAACATCTCCGGGTTGATTCTGCGTTCAAACAGGACGTGCCCGTTGCGTGCGTCAATAATCTGACAGCCATTGTAGGACAGGATGAAGCCTCCGTAGAGGCCCAGTTCAAGCGCTTTGGCTATCGGCATCAGTCCGTAGGTCGGCCTGCCCGACGCCAATACAATACGTACCCCCATTTGCTGTACTTTCAGCAATGCGGACAGCGTACGTTTACTGATGGTTTTCTCTTCATTGAGAAGAGTTCCGTCCACATCGAGAACCAAAAGTTTATATTTCATAGCCGCAAAATTTGATGTTCTTCAAAGATAGCCTGATTGTTTGAGCTTTCCGGCTTCTCAGTCATTAAAAAATGCAAAAGCTTTCCGAAAAAGAACGTGATGTGCGGGCGATGGAAGAAACAGGCTGTTATAAAAGGACTTCGATATGGCCTTCCCGTTCGAGCAGACGGTAGCGGATACCAAGCTTCAGGCAGTCGTCCGTTATCTTCTTGCGGGAGTAGGCTGAGAGCGATCCGTCCAGGATAACCGTTCGGATGCGGAACAGGGAAGTCAGCTCGGTGATATTACCCCGGTAGCCTCGGGAAATATAGAGGTAGTCGATGGGAAGCGGGTGGGTGGCACTCTTTCCGCGCCAGCGGTTGTCGTTGAGCAGACAGATACGCTTGCCTCCGTAACTCAGGATGTTGTCGTGCAGGCTGAGGGCAGGCTCTTCATGATGTCCCGTCAGGATTTGGGGAGCATCCAACCTCATGCGGTTCCAATGGGACGACAAGGATCGGCAGAGCCATTGTGTACGGGGAAGGCTGTCGGCGCAGACCAGCCAGGATGGCGTGCCGTTCGTCAGGCAATGCACGGATGGGCAACCTTGGACGTTGTAGAAAGCAATGCTTTTATGGGGAGTCTGGCTGATGCGGCCGGCCGTGTGGTATATGCAGAATATCAGTACCGCACCCAGGAGGGTGTAGACATTGGCCGGAACAGCCAGCTTCTGATAGCGATAGATGAACAGAAGGATCAGATAGATGAGCAGCACTTCGCATCCGTCCAGGCTGAGACGGTCGAAGGAGGCGTAGGGCCATTGCTCGATTTGTTGCAGTACGTAGTTTTGCATCTCTATAAGCTTTCCGACGTAAGGAGCAACGGTGGTTTGCAAGGCGGGGAAAGGGCTCAGCAGCAACAGGAAAATGGCGGCGTAGAGCACAAGTGACACCATGGGAATGACCCACAGGTTGGTGAACAGAAAATGGGTGGAGAAGCGTGAGAAGTAGAAGATGACGAGGGGAGCCGTTCCTATCTGGGCTGCGATGGATACGCTCATCAGGCCCCATATTTTCCGGATAATCCAATGTTTGCCTTGATAAAGGCGGTTCAGCTTGGAATAGAACATCAGGATGGAGGCGACGGCCGTGAAGGAGAGTTGGAAACCTACGTCGAACAGCCACATCGGGTGGACAATCAGCATGAAAAAGGCTGTGGCAGCCAGCGTGTTGGCCGAAACGGCTTTCTCGTATTGCAACTGGGAAAGTGCCAGGATGGAGAACATGCAGACGGAGCGGACCACGGAGGGAGACAGCCCCGTGAGGAAGGCGAATCCCCACAGGAGGGTGACGATGACGGCCAGTAATGGAAGTTTCAGCGGACGCCAGCGCTTCCAAAGGGGAGCTGCCAGAAACCAGAGCAAGGCATACAGAAAGCCGATGTGAAGTCCCGACAAGGCCAGTACATGGCTGGCTCCTGTGACGGAATAGGTTTCGATGATTTTTTCGCTCAGTTCCTCCTTGTCGCCCACGGTCAGGGCGGAGAGTACGGCCAGTTCATCGCCTTGAAAACCCAGGTGGCGGTAGAGGCTGACGATTTTCTCCTGCTGATTGGCCGCCTTTTGTCGGAAGGTCAGAAGGGAGTCGTGTCCGGCCTTTTGCCACCGGCCTGCGGGAATGAAGGCCGTTCCGCTGACGCCGCGGTGTTGCAGGAAGCGTGCGTAGTCAAATTCATGTGGGATGCCTTTATTGGCCGGAGGGAGGATGCGGGTCTGTATCCACAGGCGGTCTCCCCGCTTCAAGGTTGCCGCCATAGAGTCCGCTGAGAGATAAAGCAGCACTTGCGGACGGTGACGGGGAGTTTCCAACGTAGAATCAGCCCTTTGCATCTGCGTCACAATGGCCGGGCAGAGGATACTGCGCTCTTTCCGTTCGGGCGTTTGGTTAAGGGTCACCTGATAGACGGTGGCACGGTCGGGGACGGGAAGGGAGGTGTTTGTCCAATGGGCGGATGCCAGTGCGAATCCCGTCGTGGCGAGCAGTATGAACAGGAACAGACCGAACAGGATCCTCCAGCGGATGAAATAGGAGATGAACAGGAAAACGCAGGAACAGACCAACAGGCTTATCCATAGAGTGACAGGAACTGCATGCGGGAAAGCGTCTCCGCATACAATTCCTATGACCAACGGCAACAAGAGTCGCAGAAAGGGATGTTGCTGTAGCGCGGTAATAAACAAGGCCTGTCGTGCTTAGAGGTTTTTTAGCGCGTGAATCACTTCCTCCGGACAGGGGGCGGAGAAGACCGCGTTTCCTGCGACAAGAATATCGGCTCCGGCTTTCATCAGGCGGGCACCGGTCTCCAGGTTGACGCCTCCGTCCACCTCTATCAGGGCTTTTGAGCCGGTGCGTGTGATGAGCTCGCGCAGCTCGCATACTTTCTCTACAGTGTTCTCGATGAATTTTTGGCCGCCGAAGCCGGGATTGACACCCATGACGAGCACCATGTCCACTTCGCGGACAATATCCTTCAGCAGCATGACGGGCGTGGCCGGATTGATGGTGACGGCCGGCCGCATGCCCGCTTCGCGTATCTGTTGGATTACGCGGTGCAGGTGGGGGCACGTCTCGTAGTGTACGTTCATGATTTCCGTGCCCAGCGCTTTGATTTCGGGAATGAATTTTTCGGGCTGTACAATCATCAAGTGGACATCGAGCGGCTTCCGGGCCAATCGGGCTACGTGTTTCAGTACAGGAAATCCGAAGGATATGTTAGGGACGAACACGCCATCCATGATGTCAATATGCAGCCAGTCCGCTTCGCTTCGGTTCAGCATGTCGATGTCGCGTGCCAGGTTTCCGAAGTTGGCCGACAGGATAGAGGGGGAAATAATAGGTTTCATAGGCTTTGGGGTATCGTTATTTCATTTTGAACGCATTGTCCAGGCGGAAGCCTCGGAGCAGCTCGTCGGTCTTCAGGCGTTTCTTGCCCGGCAGTTGCAGGGAGCGGATGCCGACGAAACCGTCTTGGGCGGCCACGTGGATGTAAGTCTTTCCGTCAGTCAGGAGACTCCCCGGTTCCAGGTTATGGGGCTTGACGAGCTTTTCGGCCTCGAAAACTTTTACTACGGTTGTGTTCCCGTCGGGCTGCACCAGTTCGGTCCATGCCGAAGGGTAGGGGGAGAGCCCGCGGATGAAGTCGTAGATACGCTTCACAGGTTGGTTCCAGTCGATGCGGCACGTCTCTTTGAATATCTTGGGTGCCGGTTTCAGGTCGCCCGTCACGCCCATTTCCTCCTGCGGGATGCTGTGGATGGTGCCGTCGAGGATGGCGTCCACGGTTTCGGTCACCAGCTTGCCGCCCAGCATCATCAGTTTGTCGTGGATGATGCCCACGTCGTCTGTGTCGGCGATGGGGACGCGTACTTGTTGGATCACTTCGCCCGTGTCAATCTCGTGTTTCAGGAAGAAAGTGGTGATGCCCGTTTCCGTCTCGCCGTTGATGACGGCCCAGTTGATGGGTGCGGCGCCGCGGTATTGGGGCAGGAGCGATGCGTGCAGGTTGAAGGTGCCCAGTCGGGGCATGTTCCATACTACCTCAGGCAGCATGCGGAAAGCCACGACAATCTGCAGGTCGGCCTGCCAGGCCTGCAGAGCGTCCAAAAACGCTTCGTCTTTCAGTTTCTCGGGCTGGAGCAAGGGCAGGTTGTGGTCCAGTGCATATTGCTTGACGGGCGAGTATTGCAACTTATGTCCGCGTCCGGCGGGCTTGTCGGGCATGGTGATGACACCTACTACGTTGTAGCCGCCTTCCACCAGGCAACGCAGGGACTCCACGGCAAAGTCAGGAGTACCCATATATACAATTCTGAGGTCCTTTTTATCCATTTCGTAAAAAAAATTTGGAGGGTGTGTCGCGATGCAAGTTTTTCCCATTTTGACATACCCCCTTAGTTATCGGCAAAGGTAGGCAATTCTTCTTTATCGTCAAAGAATTTTCCTTATTCGTCCGAGAAGTGCACCAGCACTTCACGGTACGCATTGAATATTTTCGACTTCGAGACGAAGCCCAGGTACTTGCCTTCTTGGTCGACGACGGGCAGGTTCCAGGCTTTGGTGTCGTCAAAGGTCTGCATCACCTGCTCCATGCTGTCCGTGTCGTAGAGGCGGCCGGGTGCCGAGGTCATGAACTTGTTTACCGTGAAGCGGTGGTACAGTTCTTGGCGGAACATGATGTTGCGGATGTCGTCCAGCTGGACGATGCCCAGCAGCTTACCTTCCTGGTCGGTGACGGGGAAGATGTTGCGCTTCGACTGGGAGATAGCCCGCACCATCTCGCCCAGGTCCATCTCGGGGTGGACGCAGATAAAGTTTTTCTCCACTACATTCTCCACCTTCATCAGGGTCAGTACTGCCTTGTCCTTGTGGTGGGTCAGCAGTTCGCCTTTCTTGGCCAGGCGCATGGAGTAGATGCTGTGGGGCTCAAAGACAATGATGGTGAGGTAGGAGCTGACGGACACAATCATCAGCGGCAGGAACAGGTCGTAGCCTCCCGTCAGTTCGGCAATGAGGAAGACACCCGTCAGCGGGGCGTGCATCACGCCGCTCATCACACCCGCCATACCCATCAGGGCGAAGTTCTTCTCGGTGAGCTGGGTCGTCACCTCGAATTCGTTGCTGAAATGCGAGAATACGAAGCCCGCGATGCAGCCTAAGTAAAGCGAAGGAGCGAAGATACCGCCACAGCCTCCACCTCCGTTGGTGGCGCTCGAGGCGAATACCTTGAAGAGGATGATAAGTACCAGATAGACAAGCAACAGGTTGCCATGGCCATAGAAGAGGGAGTTGTTCATCACCGTGTCCCATTCGGCATTGGTCGTGCCGTTCAGCAGCAGCTCGATGGTCTCGTATCCTTCACCATAGAGAGGCGGGAAGAGGAAGATGAGGATGCTCAGCATGGCACCACCCACGGCCAATTTCTTGTAGGGCGTGCGCAGGCGTCCGAACAGTCCCTCTACCGAGTTCATGGCTCGCGTGAAGTAGAGGGACACCAGTCCGCAGAAGATGCCCAGCATGATGACGTAGGGGATGCGGTTCAGCTCGAAGGGCTGGTCCAAGTGGAAGCGGAACATGGCTTCCTGTCCCGTCACGACGTAAGAGAGCGTGGCCGCCGTTACTGCCGATATTAACAGAGGTAGTAATGACGACATGGTAAGGTCTATCATCAGTACCTCCAGCGTGAACACCAATCCGGCGATGGGGGCTTTGAAGATGCCGGCCACCGCTCCAGCCGCACCACATCCTATCAGCAGCATCAGTGTGCGGTGTTCCATCTTGAAGAGACTGCCCAGATTAGAACCGATGGCCGATCCCGTCAGCACGATGGGCGCCTCGGCACCGACCGATCCTCCGAAACCGATGGTGATGGAGCTGGCGATGATGGACGACCAAGTGTTGTGGCGCTTGATGCGCCCCTGGCGTCGCGAGATGGCGTAGAGTATGCGCGTCACACCGTGGCTGATGTCATCTTTTACGATGTGACGGACGAACAGTCCTGTCAGGAAGATGCCGACCACGGGGTAGACCAAGTAGAGGTAGTTGGCTTCCGTCGTGTTGAAGTTCTCCGTCAGGAAATTCTGTATCCAGTGTATCAGAAACTTCAATATCAGGGCGGCCAGGGCGGTGAATATACCGACCAAGAAGCTGAGAATCAGGATGAACCGTTTCTCCTTGATGTTCTTCTCGCGCCAGACAAGAAAACGTTGCAACAGGCTTTTCCGTTCCCCTTTCATGGCTTTACGGTCTGATGATTTGGATGACGCCGCCTTTGTCCAGCTTGATGATGCTTGACGGTTTGGCCTTGTCGGTTTCCTCGCGGCGGTAATTGACAATATAATCTACAGCCTCCTTGATTTCCGGGCTGATTTCGCTGAAGTTCTGCGGTGAAGGTTGTCCGCTGACGTTGGCCGAGGTCGACACGATGGCTTTGCGGAACTGCTGGCACAGGCGCTTGGAGAAGGCTTCGTTCGTCACGCGGATGCCCACGCTGCCGTCTTCGGCCAGGAGGTTGGGCGCCAGGTTACGTGCGCCCGAATAGATGATGGTCAGTGGCTTGTCCGCCAGTTCGATGAGATCCCAGGCCACTTCGGGCACGTCCTGCACATAGAAGTCCACCTTGACGGCCGAGTCCACCAGCACCAGCGTGGCTTTGCTGTCGGCCCGTTGCTTGATTTCGTACACACGGCGTACGGCCTCTTCATTGGTGGCGTCGCAACCAATTCCCCAGATGGTGTCTGTGGGGTATAGTATCACGCCTCCTTCCCGCATCACCTGGCAGGCCTTTTTTATCTCTTCGTTCATGTCTCTTCGTTCGTTTTTAGTGAATAACATGCAAAAGTAGAAAATTTATTCTATATAAAGGAGCCTGTGTCGCGCTTTTTTGGAAAGAGGATTATCTGACATCCGCCCCCCACATCATTTTATTACGCAGCGTGTTGAAGAAAATATGGTTGAACCTTTTGACAACCTTGATGGTGTAGTCGGCGCGTGAGATGGTCAGTCGGGTGTTCTCGGCGCACGATTCGCTGCGTCCGTCAATGGCCACGAGGAAGTTGTGGCTGCGGCTTTCCACGTCGAGGGTGATGGTCCAGTCGTCACAGATGACGATGGGACGCATGTTGAGGCTGTGGGGTGCCACGGGGGTGATGGCGATGGTTTTGCTGTGGGGCACGATGATGGGGCCTCCCACGCTGAGCGAATAGGCGGTAGAGCCGGTTGGGGTGGCGATAATCAGTCCGTCGGCCTGATAAGTGGTGAGCGGTGCGCCGTTGATGGCCGTGTGGATGCTGATCATGGACGAACTGTCACGCTTGAGCACGGCGATTTCGTTGAGCGCATAGGGGCAGCGCATCAGGTTTTTGTCGTCGCAGGTCAGCTGGAGCATGCTGCGTTCCTCGGTTGTATAATGATGGTTGTAGATGTCTTCGAGGGTGCTTTCCATCTCGTCGGGCGAGATGTCGGCCAAAAAGCCCAATCGGCCGGTGTTGATACCTAATATGGGAATGTTCTTTTTGCCTACCCGGCTGGCCGCTTGGAGAAAAGTGCCGTCGCCTCCAAGGCTGATGACGATGTCCGCGTCGAACTTGTCATGGTCGAACAGTTCGACAGGCGGAAGCGTCAGGTGGAGACTTTCTGTCAGAAAGCTGTAAAACTCCCGGCAGACGCAGATTTGGGCATCGCGTCGGGCAAGAAGCTTGAACAGACGTTCGGCACACGAGGATTTCTTGGCTTGATAGATGTTTCCGAATATGGCAAATTTCATACGGCTGATTTTTGTTATTAGCTTTGCAAAGATGCTATTTTTTTATAATATTCCTGTTAACTTATGACTATTATTTGTACTTTTGCCCCGACCTAACGTTGAAATTATGACTAAATTAAGTGTAAATATAAACAAGGTGGCAACTTTGCGAAACGCGCGCGGAGGCAATGTCCCGGATGTTGTGAAGGTGGCGCTTGATTGCGAAGATTTCGGTGCGGACGGCATTACGGTTCATCCGCGTCCGGACGAACGTCATATCCGTAAAAAAGATGTCTATGACTTGCGTCCGCTGTTGCGCACGGAGTTTAATATAGAAGGTTATCCTGCGCCGGAGTTCATAGACTTGGTGCTGAAGGTGAAACCCCATCAGGTGACCCTGGTGCCCGACAGCCCGACACAATTGACGTCGAATGCCGGCTGGGACACAAAAACAAACCTGAATTTCCTCAGCGAGGTGCTCGACCGCTTCAACAAAGCAGGCATTCGCACCTCTGTATTTGTGTCCACCGATGTGGAGATGATCGAATATGCCGCTAAGGCAGGGGCCGATCGTGTTGAGCTATACACGGAACCATACGCTTCCGGCTATGACAAAAATAAGGAAGAGGCGGTCGCTCCCTTTGTGGAGGCGGCCAAGGCGGCCCGAAGCTTGGGGCTTGGCTTGAATGCCGGTCATGACCTCAGTTTGGTGAATCTGAATTACTTTTATCAAAACATCCCTTGGCTGGACGAGGTGTCGATAGGGCATGCATTGATCAGTGATGCGCTCTACTTGGGCTTACAGCGTACCATTCAAGAATATAAAAAATGTCTTCATTAATGAATGTAATGTTATTATTGGCCCAAGTGGCTCCGGCAATGGCTGACTCTATAGCGGGCGCCAATCCGGTTTTGACCCCGGTGACAGGTCCGGAAGAGATGAGTTTGTGGAGTATGGCGGTGAAAGGCGGCTGGATTATGATTGTGCTGGGCTTGCTCTCGCTGCTGTGTTTCTATATTTTGTTCGAGCGGAATTATGTCATCCGTAAGGCGGGTAAGGAAGATCCGATGTTCATGGATAAGATAAAGGATTATATCCTGGCAGGGGAAATCAAAGCCGCCCTGTCTTATTGCCGTAACGTGAATACGCCCTCGGCCCGCATGATTGAGAAAGGAATCAGCCGCCTGGGACGGCCCGTCAGTGATGTGCAGGCGGCCATCGAGAATGTGGGAAACATTGAAGTAGCCAAGCTCGAGAAGGGACTGACCATCATGGCCACCATTGCAGGCGGAGCGCCGATGATTGGCTTCCTGGGCACAGTGACCGGCATGGTGCGTGCTTTCTTTGAGATGGCAAACGCCGGAAACAACATCGACATCACGTTGCTTTCCGGAGGTATATACGAGGCCATGATCACTACGGTCGGAGGTCTGATTGTGGGTATCATCGCCATGTTTGCCTATAACTATCTGGTGACGCTGGTCGATGGAGTGGTGAATAAGATGGAAGCCAAGACAATGGCTTTCATGGATTTATTGAATGAGCCATGCTGAAGCGTAGAGCCAAAATATCGCCCAATTTCAGTATGGCGTCCATGACGGACGTGATATTCCTGCTGTTGATTTTCTTCATGATTACATCGACGGTCGTTTCGCCCAACGCGATTAAGGTACTGTTGCCGCAAGGCAAGCAGCAGACCTCCGCCAAGCCCTTGACGCGTGTGATCATAGACAAGGATTTGAACTTCTATGCCGCTTTTGGCAACGAAAAGGAGCAGCCCATTACGTTGGAGGAACTGACTCCCTTCTTGCAGCAGTGTGCGGAAAGAGAGCCGGAGATGTATGTGGCGCTGTATGCTGACGAAACAGTCCCTTATCGGGAGATTGTGAAAGTACTGAACATTGCGAATGAAAATCACTTTAAGATGGTGCTGGCCACCCGTCCGCCTGACGGAAAATGAGGGGGACGGATGGACGTTTTGAATGTAAAACAAATAAATTCAGGCTGTGACTCAAAAGGAAAAAGGTAAATACATAGGCATGGGCGGGGCACTGTTGGTACACGTCGCCCTGATTGTCTTTTTGATAGTAGCCGGGTTTATTGTGCCGGCTCCTGCCGAAGAAGAAGGTATGCCTGTGATGCTGGGTGAAGTGCCCGAGGCAGGAGGAACCGCAGATCCTTCTTTGGTGGAAGTGGATGTAATGCCTGGCGAAACGGAGCCTTTGTCGAAAGAAAGCGTAGAACAGGAAATCATGACGCAGAACCTGGAAGAAACGGTCGCTTTGAAGCCCGAAACGAAATCTCCGGAAGAAGTGGAAACGAAGAAGCCCGAGAAGACGGAAGCCGAGAAAGCCGAAGAAGCGCGCAGACTGGCTGAGGCGAAGGCGGAGCGTGAACGCAAGGAGGCCGAGGAGGCCGCCCGCCGCAAGGTGGCGGGTGCTTTCGGAAAAGGCGCGCAGATGGGTAGTAAGGGAAACGCTGAAGGTACAGGTATTCAGGGAAGCCCTGCGGGCAATGCGCCCGAAGGTGCCGCGACCGGAGTTGGTGGCTACGGTACATTCAGCTTGAACGGACGCTCCATCGGTGCGGGAGGCTTGCCTAAGCCTGTCTATAATGTGCAGGACGAAGGCATGGTCGTGGTAAACATTACCGTAAATCCGGCCGGACAGGTGATAGCCACCAGTATCAACCTGAAGACCAATACCGTCAATTCGGCTTTGCGTAAGGCGGCTGAGGATGCGGCGAGGAAAGCTCGTTTTAATGCGGTCGACGGATTGAACAATCAATCGGGAACTATAACATATTATTTTAACTTGAAATAAAGGAGAACTTGACTATGGGAACTGTTTATGTCTTTTTTGCAGACGGTTTTGAAGAATTGGAAGCCTTTGCAGCAGTGGATGTTCTGAAACGTGCCGGTGTAAATGTGGCGATGGTGTCGGTGACACCTGACGAGATTGTCAAAGGTGCGCATGAGATTCCTGTGTTGTGTGACAAAAACATCGTGAACTGTGATTTTTATGACGCAGAGATGCTTGTTTTACCCGGTGGACTGCCCGGAGCTACAACGCTGAATGAGTGTGAGGATCTGCGCCGGGCACTGTTGAAGCAGGCCGCTGAAAACAGGTCCATTGCCGCTATCTGTGCCGCTCCTATGGTACTGGGCAATCTGGGGCTGCTGAAAGGCAAGAAAGCCACCTGTTATCCTGGTTTTGACAAATACCTGGAAGGAGCTGAATATACAGGCGCCATGGTGGAAAAGGACGGTAATTTCATAACCGGTAAAGGTCCGGGCGCTGCGGTTGAATTTGCTTTGGCACTGGTGGAACACCTTTGTGGTAAGGAGAAGGTGAAGGAACTGAAGAGTGCCATGTGTCTGACAAAATAATTAAGGTATATGATGCAGTATGTTCTGATTGTAGCCGGAGGCAAAGGTTTGCGCATGGGGGCGGATTTGCCCAAACAGTTCCTGCCGATAGGCGGGAAGCCCATTCTGATGCATACCATAGACGCCTTTTATGCTTACAACCGGGACATGCGGATCATATTGGTGCTTCCTCGCGATCAGCAGGCCTTCTGGCAGGATTTGTGCAGGAAGCACTCCTTTGACCGTCCTCTTCAGATTGCCGATGGCGGAGAAACCCGTTACCATTCGGTCAAGAACGGTCTAAGTCTGGTAGAGGCTCCGGCCTTGGTGGGGGTACATGATGGCGTACGGCCCTTTGTCTCGCCCGAAGTCATCCGGCGCTGTTATGCGGAGGCATTACAAAAACGGGCGGTCGTGCCCTGTGTCGGTGTGGTCGAGACGGTGAGACACCTGCAAAATGGGGGAAGTGTTACGGTTCCTCGGGATGAGTATCGGTTGGTGCAGACACCGCAGGTGTTCGATGCCGCCTTGTTGAAGCAGGCTTATGAACAACCGTATGTGCCCCAGTTTACAGACGATGCTTCGGTGGTAGAAGCGATGGGAGTACCTGTGTCCTTGGTGGAGGGCTGTCGGGAAAACATCAAGATAACTACGCCTTTTGATTTGAAGATGGCTTCAGTTCTGTTGGAAGGATGGTCGATTTAGCTGCCCAAGACATAAAATACCTGCCCGGAGTGGGGCCACAACGTGCCGCGATATTGAGCAAAGAGTCAGGCATTTACACGTTGCACGACCTGTTGTATTATTTCCCTTATAAATATGTGGATCGAAGCCGCATTTATTCCATCCGTGAATTAGACGGAACAATGCCCTATATCCAGCTGAAAGGTGAGATCCGTAGCTTTGAAGTCGCCGGTGAGGGGCGCCAACGGAGGCTGATTGCCCATTTCACGGACGGCACCGGCTTTGTGGATCTGGTTTGGTTTCAGGGTATCAAATACCTGGTGGGGAAATACAAGGTTCATCAGGAATACATCGTCTTCGGCCGTCCCACTGTCTTCAACGGGCGTATCAACATCGCCCATCCCGATGTGGATCCGGTTTCGGAGGTAAGGATGGACTCGATGGGATTGCGCCCTTACTACAATACGACGGAAAAGATGAAGCGCTCTTTCCTGAATTCGAGCGCGATAGAAAAGCTGATGAGCACGCTTGTGCGCCAGCTTCATGAGCCTCTGCCCGAAACCCTTTCTCCTGAAATCCTGACGGAACATCATTTGATGCCCTTGACGGAAGCCTTGGTCAATATTCATTTCCCCGGTAACGCGGATTTGCTTCGTAGGGCCCAGTATAGGTTGAAATTTGAAGAACTGTTCTATGTGCAGCTCAATATCTTGCGCTATGCCCGCGACCGTCAGCGGAAATACAGCGGCTATGTGTTTAGCCGTGTCGGCGAAATATTCAATACCTTTTATACCCGTAATCTTCCTTTCGAACTGACGGGAGCTCAAAAGAGAGTGCTCAAGGAGATAAGGCATGACCTGGGCTCCGGGCGACAGATGAACCGTCTGTTGCAGGGGGATGTAGGAAGCGGAAAGACGTTGGTGGCCCTGATGAGTATGCTTATCGCCCTGGACAACGGATATCAGGCTTGCCTGATGGCCCCAACGGAGATCCTGGCCAACCAGCATTATGAGACCATACGCGAATTGCTGTGCGGCATGGATGTACGGGTGGAACTGTTGACAGGCTCGATTCGGGGGAAGCGCAGGGAGGCTATCTTGGAAGATTTGTTGTCGGGTGAGGTGAACATACTGATAGGCACTCATGCGGTTATTGAGGATACGGTGAATTTCTCTTCTTTGGGCTTGGTGGTCATTGACGAGCAGCATCGTTTTGGCGTGGCTCAGCGTGCCCGCTTGTGGACGAAGAACGTTCAGCCTCCTCATGTGCTGGTGATGACGGCCACTCCTATTCCCCGTACCCTGGCCATGACGTTGTATGGCGACCTGGATGTATCTGTCATTGACGAACTGCCTCCCGGGCGAAAGCCGATTGCCACCATCCATCAGTTTGACAACCGTCGTGAGACGCTGTATCAGTCTGTCCGCAAGCAGATTGTAGAAGGCAGGCAGGTCTATATTGTTTATCCGTTGATAAAGGAAAGTGAGAAGATAGACTTGAAAAACCTGGAGGAAGGATACCTGCATGTGTGCGAGGCTTTTCCCGACTGCCGGGTGTGCAAGGTGCATGGCAAGATGAAACCGGCCGAAAAGGATGCGCAGATGCAATTGTTTGTATCGGGCGAGGCGCAGATTATGGTTGCTACCACTGTGATTGAGGTAGGGGTGAACGTGCCGAATGCTTCCGTCATGATTATAGAGAATGCCGAGCGTTTCGGCTTGTCCCAGTTGCATCAGTTGCGCGGTCGTGTCGGTCGTGGAGCCGACCAGTCCTATTGTATCTTGGTGACCGGTTATAAATTGGCGGAGGATACGCGCAAACGATTGGAAATCATGGTCCGTACAAACGACGGTTTCGAGATAGCGGAGGCCGACCTGAAGCTGCGGGGACCGGGCGATCTGGAGGGAACGCAGCAGAGCGGTGTGGCCTTTGACCTGAAAATTGCAGACCTTGCCCGTGACGGCCAGCTGCTGCAATATGTGCGCGAAGTGGCACAGCGGATTGTGGATGAAGATCCCGGCGGAGCGTTGCCGAAAAATGAAATATTGTGGAAGCAGTTGAAGGCATTGCGCAAAAGCAATGTCAATTGGGCGGCCATCAGCTGAATGGGGTCGTGTAATGGCGTTTACAAACATGTTGTAAAACATATTTTTATTAAACGTCTGTATAGCAGTGTTTTATCCGTGGTGTTAAGCCTGCGATTATTCGCATGAAAGAAAAAAATACGTAATTAAGGGTGCATTGTTTCAGAGATTAATGCTATCTTTGAGACAATTTTTGAAAAATGTATCCGTGTGGCTTGGATGGCGGGGCAAAGACAAAGTCTGTTTGTCGGGCGGATATAAAAGACAAATGACGAAAACGGAATGAATTATACGGGAATTAAATTGTTTTTTTGTGCACTCACGGCAATGGCGAGTTTAAACGCCTTTTCGCAAGACCTCATTGCCCGCCAGGCGCCGATCGACAGAAAGCTGAAGAGTGTAGATTCGTTGGTATTGCAGAAACAAATTCGGGCGGAACAGTCCTTGTATCCGGCATTTGATATATACCCTTCGTGGAACACCAAGTCAGTACATGTCTATGGTGACGTCACCCTTCCTGAAAAATATACGATTGATTTGACCGGTTTTTGTATGCCTACGGATCATACGCGCATTACCGACGTGTTCGGCTATCGTCCGCGTCGCCGCCGTGCCCATTACGGCCTGGACATCAAGGTCTACATCGGCGATACGATACGTGCGGCATTTGACGGCCGGGTGCGTATTGTCGCCAATGAGGGGCGCCGCAAAGGATATGGCAAATATCTTGTGATTCGTCACGACAACGGACTGGAAACCATTTACGGCCATTTGTCCAAGCAGCTGGTGAAGGTAGACGAATTGGTCAAGGCCGGCGACCCGATAGCCTTGGGAGGCAATACGGGACGCTCTACCGGCTCTCACCTCCACTTTGAGACGCGCTTTTTGGGCGTGGCTCTCGATCCGGCGGAGATGTTTGATTTTGAGAAGCAAGACATTGTGGCCGACTCCTATACCTTTGAGAAAAGTAAGAAAGGTGCGGCCGTATTCTACAAAGTCAAGAAGGGAGATACATTGTCCCGCATAGCAGCCCGCCAGGGTACTTCCGTCAGCAGATTGTGCCGTCTGAACCACCTGACGCGTAAATCTGTGTTGCGTCCCGGCCAAGTGCTGCGCTGTTCATGACCAACAAACGTAAAACAATCTTCATAGAAGGAGGGTGCTTTAATATAATTTAGAGCACCCTCTTTTCTTTATTTCTTAATTATTCATAACTTTGCATCCTATTTTTAGAGGAGATGAAAGATACCAAGCAACAATTTGAACATGTCATTGCCATTTGTCGTGATTTGTTTGCCAAGAAACTTCATGATTATGGTCCGGCTTGGCGCATTTTGCGCCCGTCTTCAGTGACCGACCAGCTATTTATCAAGGCCAACCGCATCCGAAGCATTGAGACCAAAGGCGTTTCCCTGGTGGATGAAGGCGTCCGTTCGGAGTTTATCGCGATTGTGAACTATGGTATCGTCGGGCTTATCCAGTTGGAGAAAGGCTATGCCGAGTCGGCGGACATGACCAATGAAGAAGCGTTGGCGTTGTATGACAAGTATGCCAAGGCTTCCCTGGAGCTGATGCTGGCCAAGAATCATGATTACGATGAGGCATGGCGCAGCATGCGTATCAGTTCGTACACCGATTTGATTTTGATGAAGCTCTATCGCACCAAGCAGATAGAAGCTCTTTCCGGCCAGACGCTCGTGTCCGAAGGCGTGGACGCTAATTATATGGATATGATAAATTACGCTGTTTTCGGTTTGATAAAGATTGAATTTGGAGATTGATAAGAAACATATTGTCAGGAGAGTGTGGGTGAATGCCTGCCGCTTTTTGTTGGGAGGCGTGTTCATCTTTTCCGGCTTTGTCAAGGCGATCGATCCGTTCGGCACTTTTTACAAGTTGCAGGACTATGTGGCGGCTTTTGGCATGGACAGCTGGCTTCCCTCTTCCTTATTGTTTGTGGGCGCCCTGCTGTTGGCCGCGCTTGAATTCTGCCTCGGTGTATATCTGTTTCTGGGGATTCGGAGGGGATGGAGTGCCTGGGTGGCCCTGTTGCTGATGGCTGTGATGACACCCCTCACGCTCTACCTTGCCATAGCCAATCCGGTGCCCGATTGCGGCTGTTTCGGTGATGCCTGGGTACTGACCAACTGGGAGACTTTCGGGAAGAATGTCATCCTGTTCGTGGCCGCTTTCTCGGTGTTCCGCTGGCGAAAAGACGTGATACTCTTCATTACGCGAAAGATAGAGTGGGTCTTCTCCATGTATACCATCCTGTTTGTCTTTGCTTTGTCCATTTATTGCCAGCACAACCTGCCTATTATCGACTTCCGCCCTTATAAGATCGGTGTGAATATTCCGCAGGCCCTGGGAAGTTCCGAAGTTACCTTTGAAACGCGGTTCCTGCTCGAGAAAGACGGTGTGAGGAAAGAATTCACTTCGGACAATTATCCCGATTCGACGTGGACCCTTGTCGAAACTCGTACGATAACGAAGGAGGTGGAGAAAGACAACGAATCGCCTCTCAAAGGTTTCTTCATACAGGATTTGGAGACGGATGAAGATCTTACGGAAAAGCTTCTCTCCGCCAAGGGATACACCTTCCTGCTGGTGGCCCATCGCATCGAGTATGCGGATGACAGCCACATCGACCTGATCAATGAAATCTACGATTATAGCGTGGAGCATGGCTATGGCTTCTACGCCTTGACGGCGTCTCCGAAAGAGGAAATCCTGCAATGGAGTGACAGGACGGGAGCCGAATATCCGTTTTACGAGGCGGACGAGCTTACGCTGAAGACCATGATCCGTTCCAATCCGGGCATGTTCCTGCTGAAGGACGGTACGATCCTGCATAAGTGGAGCGACGGCAATCTGCCCGATGAATATGCGCTCTACGACGCGCTGGAGAAGATTCCCCTGGGACAGGAAGAGTTCGTCAGCCTTTGGCATACGATGGGGAAAGTGCTGCTTTGGTTCATCGTCCCCCTCTGCCTGGTGCTGGCCGTGGATATCCTGTTCATCAAGCGGCGGGAGAAGCGGATAGGGCATGTGAAGACCGCCGGCGGACTTATGGAAGGAAAGTAAGTGATGAGAACAATTATATTAACCCTTTAAAGATAAACAAAATGAGAAAGAACATTGTTGCAGGAAACTGGAAAATGAACAAGACCCTCCAGGAGGGCATTGCTCTTGCAAAAGAATTGAACGAAGTGTTGGCTAACGAGAAGCCCAACTGTGATGTAATCATCTGTACGCCGTTTATCCACCTGGCATCGGTGACTCCGCTGGTGGATCCCGCCAAGATCGGTGTCGGTGCAGAGAACTGTGCAGACAAGGAATCGGGTGCCTATACGGGTGAAGTTTCGGCTGCCATGGTGGCTTCTACCGGTGCCAAGTATGTTATCCTGGGTCACTCTGAACGTCGTGCCTACTATCACGAGACAGTAGAAATCCTGGCAGAGAAAGTGAAGCTGGCGCTGGCCAACGGTCTGACTCCTATCTTCTGCATCGGCGAAGTGCTGGAAGAGCGTGAAGCCAACAAGCAGAACGAAGTGGTTGCCGCTCAGCTGGCTTCCGTATTCTCCCTGTCTGCCGAGGACTTCTCCAAGATCATCCTGGCTTACGAGCCGGTTTGGGCCATCGGTACGGGCAAGACTGCCACTCCGGAGCAGGCACAGGAAATCCACGCCTTCATCCGTTCGGCTGTTGCCGAGAAGTATGGCAAGGAAATCGCAGACAACTGCTCCATCCTCTACGGTGGCAGCTGCAAGCCTTCGAATGCCAAGGAACTGTTCGCCAACCCCGACGTAGACGGCGGTCTGATTGGTGGTGCTGCCTTGAAGGTTGCTGACTTCAAGGGCATTATCGACGCCTTCAACTAATCGGCGGCGAAACGCGGATAAAAGCGCTGCGCCGATGAGTCATGCAGTCGGCGCAGTGCTTTCTTTAGTTTATTTTTTTACATTAAGAACAACAGATACCGAGAGTAACATGAAACGTTTGTTTTTGACCTTTGCGTGCCTTTCCGCCTTTCTCTTTGCCGCGGCGCAGGACAACATCGTGAAGAGTCTGGAACGCTCCGTTCCGGGCCAGGGAAAAGTGACTATCCACCAGGATGCACGCATCGAAGCGCTGATAGGCAAGGCACGTCCGGCTGTTGCCACCGACGGCCAGCAGCAAGTGCTCAAGGCTGCCGGATACCGTGTCCAGGTATATGCCGGAAGCAATACCCGCCAGGCCAAGAATGAAGCGCATGCGGTGGCGGCGTCTGTCAAGGAACTCTTTCCCGATTTGCTCATCTACACCTTCTTTAATCCTCCCCGCTGGTTGTGCCGGGTGGGCGACTACCGGAGCATCGAAGAGGCCGATGCCATGATGCGTCGTTTGCGGAGCACGGGTCAGTTCAAGGAAGTTTCCATTGTCCGAGACCAGATTAATATTCCTTTATAACTTCAGTAACGGGCGGTGACGTCCGTCCGGAGAAATTCATAATCAGAAAGAAATCATGTTGGAAAAAGAAATCATCACCTCCCCCGCGCTGGGCGAATTGATGGAACACTATTCGCGCATCCTTACCCTGCTGGGCGAGGACACCGGGCGCGAAGGATTGCAGAAAACCCCCGAACGCGTAGCCAAGGCCATGCTCTCCCTGACCAAGGGATACACGATGGACCCGCACGAAGTGTTGCGCTCGGCCAAGTTTAAGGAAGAATACAGGCAGATGGTGATTGTGAAAGACATCGATTTCTTCTCCTTGTGCGAACACCACATGCTGCCCTTCTACGGCAAGGCGCACGTGGCCTACATCCCCAACGGCTACATCACCGGCTTGAGCAAGATAGCCCGCGTCGTCGACATCTTCTCCCACCGCCTGCAGGTGCAGGAACGCATGACGCTCCAGATCAAGGAGTGCATCCAGGAGACGCTCAATCCGCTGGGCGTGATGGTGGTGGTCGAAGCCAAGCACATGTGCATGCAGATGCGGGGCGTGGAGAAGCAGAACGCCATTACCACGACCTCCGACTTCACCGGTGCCTTCAACCAGGCCAAGACCCGCGAGGAGTTCATGAACCTCATCAAGCATCACTCCAGCGCACTGTAACCTATCTTTCGTCGTAATTAAAATTTTACAAGTTATGAGACACATCGGAAGACACATTTGGAAAACTCTCCTCGGAGTAGTTTGTGTGGGCGGACTGTGTGCAGCCTGCACCGCCCGTCAGGAGATTTGCATTACGGGTTCCGTACGCAATGCGGACGGAGAGCTTTTGGTTTGCCGGCATTCGGTCGGCGGAATGTTCAATTCGCAGACGGGCGATACGTTGGAACTACAGCCGGACAGCACGTTCACCTTGACACTGCCCGGAGGCGAATATGAGCGGGTGGAATTCTACCTGCTGAGGAAAAAGAAAATGGGGTCACTTTTGCTCAAGGGAGGAAATGTGCAGGTCATATTGGACGGACGAGCTGAAAAGCCGATGATCGTCGAAGGACTGGAGGAAAAGACGATGCGTGTGGCAGAACTACTGGATAGCCTGTACGATGACGTGTTCGACATTCGTGTCCGTGAGGGAGACCGTTGGGGCATCGCTCGTGATACTGTGGCAGCATCGGTTCGTCGCAAGTTGACGGACTATGCCCTCTCGCTGGACAAGGAAGTGGCGGGCGTGGACAAGGAACTGCTGGACAAGGCCCGTCAGGACATACGCATGCAGCTGCTGCTGGCTTTCCAAAATCAGGTGCTGGCCACTGCCCGCCGTGTGTCTGAGGCCACGAAGCAGGAATGGTTGGCCGAGCTGGACAGCATGACTGCCTTCTGCTCCATCAACCATCCTTGCAGTCCTTTCTCTCTTTCATTCTACGATGCGGTGAGTTATGATGCCGGCATCCGTTACTACACCAAGGGCGAACCGCTGCCAGAGGGAGTAGAGGAAGGAGTTGCTCTGATGTTCTACGATATTACGCACCGGTTGACGGGCAAGGCGCAGGAAGCCGCTCTGGCACAGCTCTTCCTCGAAGATGAGTTTCAAGAGCAATATGATCCGAAATTGCTTCCGTTGGCCGACGAGTTCCGTCTTCTCTATCCCGAAAGCCCGTGGATGCCGTGGGTGAACCGTGCTGTGGGCAAGAACCGTGCCTTCAACGAGACCACTGTTTCGGACGACCTTCGTTTTCCCGATGTCAGCTCGGCCAAGACGCTGGAGGATGTGACCGACCTGTATAAGGGGAAAGTCATTTTCATGGATATCTGGGCCACCTGGTGCGGTCCCTGCCGCGAGGCGTTTGCCCACATCAGCCCCTTGCAGGAGTATGCTGCGGCCAATGATGTAGTGCTGCTCTATCTCTCTATCGACCGTCCGTCGGACGATGCCAAGTGGCGGAAGATGGCTGCATACTATGGTCTGAAGGGTGAGCATGTCCGCGATCAGGAAGCCTTCCATCAAGAAATCTTTGATACCTTCGGCCATAAGGGTATGCTGAGCATTCCCCATTATGCCATCTTCGACAAGCAGGGGAAGCTCCGTTACCGTGCGGCCGCCTCGCCTGAGCAGTGGGACAAGCTGAAAGCACAGTTGCAGGAGGCAGCCAGGTAAAGTAATCGGCAAAGTAAATGGTGGGGCAGTCGGCATAGCTTGGCTGCCCTTTTTTATATGCTTGATTGATAGAGACTTGGTACTTTATTTTGTTTTACTGGAAATAAAGTGTTGCTTTATCCTGGTTAAAGTGTTGCTTTATCGCTATTAAAGCATCGCTTTATCGCCTTTAAAGTGTTGCTTTATTACGTCTGAAGTGTGGTTGCCGCTTTCGGGCAAAAAGAAAAAGGATGTACTCCCTATGCGGGGCACATCCTTTTTTTATTTCAGAACGTTAGTCTGTCGGTGTGGTGCGTCAGAGGTTAGCCAGTTCGACAATCTTGTCGACTGCGGCGTTCAGGCCGTCGGGGTTCTTGCCGCCGGCGGTTGCGAAGTGGGGTTGACCGCCACCACCGCCCTGTATCAGCTTGGCGGCTTCCTTCACCAGGGCACCGGCCTTCAGACCGTTGGCTACGAGGTTGTCGCTCAGCATGACGGTGAGCATCGGCTTGCCATCGAATACGGTACCTGCCACGAAGAACAGGTTCTCCGTAATCTGGCCGCGCAGCTGGAAGGCGATGTTCTTCACCGTGTCGGCGGGTAGCGGAGCACAGAACTTGATGAGTTTCACGCCGTTTACTTCCTTGACGCTCTGGAGCAGTCGCTCTTTCAGCTGGGCTTCTTTTTCCTTCATGAACTCTTCCACTTGCTTCTTCAGTCCGGCGTTCTCCTCGATGTACTTGCGGATGGTGCCGGTCAGGTCGGGAGCGTTGTTGAAGAGTGCTTTCAGGTCGCGCAGGGAGTCTTGCAGGGCATCCATCATTTCTTCTACGGCAGCTCCTGTATAGGCCTCGATACGACGTACACCGGCGGCAACGGAACTTTCGGACACAATCTTCACCATGCCGATGTTACCCGTGGCGGCTACGTGCGTACCGCCGCAGAACTCGATGGACGAGCCGAACTGGATGACGCGGACACGGTCACCGTACTTCTCGCCGAAGAGGGCAATGGCGCCCAGTTCCTTGGCTTCCTCAATGGGGATGTTGCGGTATTCCTTCAGGGGGATGTTGGCGCGTATCTTGGCGTTGACCAGGTGCTCCACCTGGCGGAGCTGTTCATCGGTCACTTTCTGGAAGTGCGAGAAGTCGAAGCGGAGCGAATCCGGCGTGACAAGCGAACCTTTCTGCTCCACATGGTCGCCCAGCACGGTGCGCAGCGCTTCGTCCAGCAGGTGCGTACACGAGTGGTTGGCGGCGCAGGCGGCACGCTTGTCGGTGTCCACACAGGCCATCATCGGCGCGTCGAGGTGTTCGGGCAGCTTCTTAGCCAGGTGGATGGGCAGGTTGTTCTCTTTCTTGGTGTCGATGATGTCGATGGTCTCGAATTCGCTCACCAATACGCCCGTGTCACCTACCTGACCGCCGCTTTCAGCGTAGAACGGTGTCTTGTCCAGCACAATCTGGTAGAGCGTCTGGTTCTTCTGTTTCACCTGACGGTAGCGCAGGATGCTGGTTTCGTATTCCGTATAGTCGTAGCCCACGAATTCGGTGGTGCCTTCTTTCAGCGTAATCCAGTCGCCCGTCTCCACGGCGGCTGCGTTGCGTGCGCGCTGCTTCTGTTGCTGCATCTCGGCGTCGAAGTCCTTTGTGTTCGCGGTCATGCCGTTTTCGCGAAGGATTAACTCGGTCAAGTCCAAGGGGAAGCCGAAGGTGTCGTAGAGCGTGAAGGCGTCCTTGCCGCTGATTTCAGTTTTGCCGGCGGCTTTGGTCTCGGCCATGGTCTTCTCGAGCAGGCGGATACCTGTCTCCAGGGTGCGCAGGAAGGCTTCTTCTTCCTCTTTGATGACCTTGGTAATCAGCTCGCGCTGGGCGTTCAGTTCGGGAAAGGCGCCGCCCATGTTCTCAATCAGCACCGGCAGGAGCTTGTACATGAAGGCTTGCTTCTGTCCCAAGAAGGTGTAGCCGTAGCGCACGGCACGGCGCAGGATGCGGCGGATGACGTAGCCGGCCTTGGCATTGCCGGGCAGCTGTCCGTCGGTGATGGAGAAGGCGATGGTGCGGATGTGGTCGGCCACGACGCGCATAGCGATGTCCGACTTCTCGTCGTCTCCGTACTTCTTACCGCTCAGGTCGCCGATGGCTTTCAGCAGGGGCTGGAATACGTCGGTGTCATAGTTGGATGTCTTTCCTTGCAGGGTGCGCACCAGTCGTTCGAAGCCCATGCCGGTGTCGATGACCTTGGCGGGCAGACCTTCGAGGCTACCGTCGGCCTTGCGGTTGTATTGCATGAATACGAGGTTCCAGATTTCGATGACCTGCGGATGGTCCTTGTTCACCAGCTCGCGTCCGGGGACTTTGGCTTTTTCTTCCTCCGAACGGGAGTCGATGTGGATTTCCGAGCAGGGGCCGCAGGGACCGGTGTCGCCCATTTCCCAGAAGTTATCGTGCTTGTTGCCGTTCAGGATGTGATCCTTCGGCAGGAACTGTTCCCAGTAGGAGGCGGCTTCGTCGTCGCGGCTCAGGCCTTCTTCGGGGCTGCCTTCGAAGACGGTGGCGTAGAGGTTGTCGGGATTGATCTTCAGCACGTCCACCAGATACTCCCATGCCCAGGAGATGGCTTCTTTCTTGAAGTAGTCGCCGAAGGACCAGTTGCCCAGCATCTCGAACATGGTGTGGTGGTACGTGTCGTGTCCCACTTCCTCCAGGTCGTTGTGCTTTCCGCTTACGCGCAGGCATTTCTGTGAGTCGGCCACCCGTTTGTATTTGGCGGGGTGGTTGCCCAGGATGATGTCCTTGAATTGGTTCATGCCCGCGTTGGTAAACATCAGCGTGGGGTCGTCCTTGATCACCATGGGGGCGGAAGGGACGATGTGGTGTCCCTTGCTTTCGAAGAAACTCTTGAACGAGTCTCGGATTTCGTTTGCAGTCAACATATATACTATCAATAACTTAAAAACTCAAAAAACTGTGCAAAGATAGCTTGTTTTTATTACTTTTGCCGCATAGACCGCTGAAATATTTCCAAAAAGATGCGCAAAGTTTACTATATATATAATCCTCAGACGCAGACCTATGACCGCATTTACCCTACGGTGAAGCAGCGGGTGATGAGTTATCTGCGCCGTCTCTTCATCGGCATGGGACTGGGAGCGGGGTGCTTTATCGGGCTTCTGCTTCTGTTCGGCTCACCTTCGGAAAAGGAGCTGAGGATGGAGAACAGCCAGCTGTTGGCGCAATATAACGTGCTTTCGCGCAGAATGGACGAGGCCATCGGCGTGTTGCAGGACATCCGGCAACGTGATGACAACCTCTACCGGGTTATCTTCATGGCCGACCCCGTGCCGACGGCCATCCGTCAAGGGGGATACGGGGGGACCAACCGCTATGAGCACCTGATGAAGATGGCCAACTCGGAACTGGTGGTGCACACCACGCAGAAGATGGACATGCTTACGAGGCAGCTCTACATCCAGTCGCGTTCGTTCGACGACGTGGTTCGCATGTGCGAGCGGCACGACGAGATGCTACGCTGCATCCCGGCCATACAGCCTATCTCCAACAAGGATTTGAAGAAGACGGCTTCGGGATATGGCACGCGTATTGACCCGATTTATGGTACGTCCAAGTTTCATGCAGGCATGGACTTCTCGGCCAATACCGGCACGGATGTCTATGCAACGGGTGACGGCAAGGTGATAAAGGTGGGCTGGCAGACGGGCTATGGCAAAACCATCGTTATCGACCATGGCTTCGGATATCAGACCCTGTATGCCCATCTGCACGACTATCATACGAAGGTGGGGCGTAAGGTGGTGCGTGGCGAGGTGATAGGTGCCGTGGGCAATACCGGCAAGAGCACCGGTCCGCACCTGCATTACGAAGTCCACGTCAAGGGGCGGGTAGTCAATCCCGTCAACTATTACTTCATGGATCTGAGCGCTGAGGATTACGACCGCATGATACAGTTGGCGGCCAATCAGGGTAAGGTGCTGGATTGATAGGGAGAATATGAAATGTATTTGTTATCTGTTTGTTAAACGATTGTTGCCGTGTTGAATACCGATAAGAACCTGAAGTTGTATTACTCCATCAGCGAAGTGGCCGAGATGGTTGGAGTCAACGAGTCGCTGCTCCGCTATTGGGAGAAGGAGTTTCCACAGCTCTGCCCCAAGAAGGCGGGACGGGGAGTCCGCCAGTATCGCAAGGAGGATGTGGAGACGGTGAAGCTCATTTACCACTTGGTGAAGGAGCGCGGCATGACGCTTCCCGGAGCCCGTCAGCGTCTGAAGGACAACAAGGAAGCCACGTTGCGCAACTATGAGATCGTGGACCGTCTGAAAAGCATCCGCAAAGAACTGCTGTCCATGCGTGACGCACTCGACGCTTTTACCTACGACGACCTGGAGGCGCTGAAGGAGAATGTCGGTGAACTGCAATCACCGTCTCCGGAGGAGCATTAGTCCTCTATTCTCGATACTTGCTTGATGTTTTTCACCTGCTTCAGGTTGTTGCAGATGGTGCGCACGTCGTCCACATCGTGTACATACAGTTGAATTCTTCCTTCGAAAATTCCGTCATCGGTCTCCATCGTCAGTTTGCGGATGTTGACGTTTAGTTGGCGCGAGATGACCTGTGTCACTTCGTTCAGCAGACCTACGCTGTCTATGCCCTTGATGTAGATGGTCACCAGGAAAGAAAGCTCTTTGTGTGTGTCCCATTGGGTGGCGATGATGCGGTTGCCATAGCTGCTCTTCAGGCGGGCAGCTATGGGGCATTGGCGCTTGTGGATGATGACCTGATTGTTCTCGTTGATGTAGCCCAGCACGTCGTCGCCCGGAATGGGGTGACAGCAGTCGGCCATGATGTACTCCTTGGAGATGGCTTCCTCGGTCAGCTTCAGGATTTTCTTGGTGTCTATCTTTTCCGCCTGCCCTTTCTCCTGCGAGTCTTTCTCCGCGTTTGCTCCCTTCTCTTCTTTTCCGTTGCCGAAGGAGAAGGATAGGAGTTTCTTCCAGCTCTTTTCCTGTTTTTCCTTGAAGGCGTTACGCTCGGCATCGCCTAATGTAAGCTTCTTGCTGCCGATGGCCACGAGCAGTTCATCGTAGGTGTGGAAGTTGTGCAGGCGCATGAGTTTGATCATGGCGGTTTCGTCCATGCGGATGCCTTCTTCTTTCAGAAAATCGGCTAATATTTTTTCACCTTCCTTTTGATAGGCTTTGGCTTCTTTGCGGAGAATGGCGGCTATCTTGGCTCGTGCGCGTGCCGTGGTGGCATAGTTCAGCCACTCGGGTTGTACGCGCTGCGATTTCGAAGTCAGGATTTCCACTTGGTCGCCGCTTTGGAGCTTGTGGCTCAGGGGAACCAGCTTGTGGTTGACCTGCGCGCCGATGCAATGGCTGCCGATGTCGGTGTGGAGGGAGAAGGCGAAATCCAGGGCCGTGCAGTTCTGTGGCATGGTTTTCAGGTCGCCTTTGGGCGTGAACACGAATATCTCGGAAGCGAAGAGGTTCAGTTTGATGGTGTCGAGGAAGTCGATGGCATCGGGTTGCGGGTCATCCAGTATTTCCTTGATGGTCCTCAGCCATTTTTCCAGTTCGCCTTCGTCCTCGCTGCCGCCGCCTTCCTTGTATTTCCAATGGGCGGCGAAGCCTTGCTCGGCCACGTCGTTCATGCGTTCACTGCGGATCTGCACCTCAATCCATTGTCCGTTGTTTCCCATGAGGGTGACGTGCAGGGCCTGGTAGCCATTGGCCTTGGGGTGGCTCACCCAGTCGCGCAGGCGGTCGGGATGCGGTTTGTATATTTTGGAGATGGCTACATAAATGTCGAAGCAGTCATTCAGTTCTTCCTCCAGGCTTTTGGGAGTGAAGATGATGCGTACGGCCAGAATGTCATAGATTTCCTCGAAGGGTACGTGCTTGGTCTGCATCTTGTTCCAGATGGAATAGATAGACTTGACGCGTGCCAGGATGTGATATTTCATGCCCATTTTGTCCAGTTGGGCACGGATGGGCGCGGTGAATTCCTTGAACACCTTGTCGCGCTCGGCAGCCGTAGCTTCCAGCTTTTTCTCGATGGCGGCATATTCTTCCGGGTGCTCGTACTTGAAGCTGAGATTTTCCAGTTCGGTCTTTATCTTGTAGAGTCCCAGGCGATTGGCCAACGGGGCATAGATGTACATGGTTTCGCCGGTAATCTTATATTGCTTGCTGGGAAGCATCGAGCCGAGTGTGCGCATGTTGTGAAGGCGGTCGGCAATCTTGATGAGGATGACGCGGATGTCATCGCTCATGGTAAGTAGCAGCTTCTTGAAGTTTTCAGCCTGCGCGGAGGCTTTGTCGCCGAAGATACCGCCCGAAATCTTAGTCAGTCCGTCTACAATCTGGGCTATCTTGGGGCCGAAAATGTTTTCGATGTCTTCTACCGTATAGTCGGTGTCTTCTACCACGTCATGCAGCAGAGCCGAGCAGATGGAAGTGGAGCCCAGTCCGATTTCAGTGCATACGATCTTGGCTACGGCGATGGGGTGGAGAATGTAGGGCTCACCCGAGCGTCGTTTGATGCCTTTGTGTGCCTGGTTGGCGAAGTTGAATGCTTTGGTGATAATTTCAACCCGCTTGCGGTGCTTCGTGGCCAGGTAGCTGTTCAGTAAGTCCTGAAAAGCTTCCTGTATCATCGCTTCTTCCGCTTTTTCTTTCTCTTTCAGCTCAAGGTTCTCTTCCATATCCGTCTCCAATTTATGTCACTTTCTGCAAAAATAAGCAAAATCTGACATCGGACAAGCGATTGGCGGGAGAAATTAATTATTGTAGATCTTCAGCGTTTTTCCGGCCGTGATGCGATTGCCTACGATGCCGTTCCACAGACGCAGGTCTCGGGTGCGGACATGGAAGCGTTCGGCTATCTGTCCCAGGGTGTCACCCCGGCGTATCTTGTAGAGGGTGGGCTTGCCTTTGCCGGCCACGGCACGGGGCTTGGTGTCCGACACGGCCACCACACGGCGGTTTTTGAATAATTCGGCCTGGCGGTGAGCGTAGATGGTGTCCTGGTTGTCTATAAAGGCGCTGATGGCGTCAATAGGCAGGCGCAGGGTCTGTGGTTTGCTGTTGCCGGGGATGATGTTCCGTTTGTATTGCGGGTTGAGGCTCTTGAGCTCGTCCATCGGTACGTGGCAGATGTCGGTCACCTGCTCGAAGTGAAGGTTGCGGCTTACCAGAACCGTGTCGGTCGCTTCGGGGATGTTAGTCTCCATCGGGCAGATGTTGTGTTTGCAGTAGTAGGACATGATGTAGTTCACTGCAATGAAGGCGGGTACGTAGCCGCGTGTTTCCCTGGGAAGGAAGTTGTAGATGGCCCAATAGTCCGTCTTTCCTCCGGCTCGCCGGACGGCTTTGTTAATATTGCCGGGACCGCAGTTGTAGGCGGCGATGACCAGGTTCCAGTCATTGTAGATGGCATAGAGGTCCTTCAGGTAGCGGGCAGCGGCCCAGGTTGCTTTGATGGGGTCGCGCCGTTCGTCCACGAGGCTGTTGCTTTCCAGTCCATAGAGTTTGCCCGTCCGAAGCATGAATTGCCAGAGGCCGGCGGCTCCCGCGCGTGATACAGCCGATGGGTTCAGAGCCGATTCGATGATGGGCAGGTATTTCAGTTCGAGAGGCAAGTCATAGGCGTCGAGCGCTTTTTCAAAAATGGGCATGTAGAAGTTGCAGGCACTGAGCATGAAGGATACGTGGTTGCGCAGGCGGGTGGCGTACATGTCGATGAATTTGCGTACAATCTCATTGTAAGGCATTTCGATGATGACCGGCATGCGCGACAGGCGGTCGATGTACACGGAGTCACTGAACAGGGGATTTTCATGGGAGGTGTTGCAGTCCTTCCCCGGGTCGATGTAAGTCTTGGCTTTCCAGTCGTTCAGCAAGCTGTCCAGCGGATAGGTCATGCTGCGGGGCAGGTCGATGGTGTCCTGACGTTCTGTGCCGTTCTCTGTGATGACAACTTCTACGCTCTCTTGCGCGCGGAGAGGGGAGGTCGACAGCGTGGCGAGCAACAGGCAGGAGCTTATAATCAGTTTTTTCATATCAATATCTTGTAAGTTTCTTGTAAGTTTGGAATGAGTATTCAATCTTTTTCAGAAGCGGAAGCTGCATTGCACGCCTACGGACTTGTCCTTTAGTGTGGCGGAGTGATAGCTGCCGTCCGCCCGGTTGTTGAATAAGGTGGGTTCCACCTTCATGCTCAGGTCGGGACCGATGTCGAAGTTGGACAGCTCGGCATCAACGTAGGCATCGACTACCGATATCAGGTAAACGCCGATGAAAGCGAAGATGCTCAGGTCGCGCCAGCGCCGGTAGGTGTCCTTGCGTTTGCGCAGGGTCTCGGTGATTTGTGAGTGCGACACGCGGTCCGTATAGCCGGGAGGAAGCAGGTCGGTGATGCTGCTGGAGTCCCACTTGTTGTTGACAGCATCGATATAGGCCGCCTGATAGTCTTTGTACATCTTGCCGTTCCAGGTCAGGGCATAGGCGCAGCCCGCAAATCCTCCATAGACGATGGGCAGTTTCCAGTATTTCCGGTTGTAGATTTGTCCGCCGCCGGGGATAACCAGCGCCAGCCAGGTTGCCTTGGTGGGGTTGGGAACCCATTGTGCGCGTTTCAATTCGCGGCTCAGGCTGTCCGTCGGTGTCTCTTCCGCTTTGATGTCAGGGCTGGCCGTCAGTTCAAGCATCTTTTTCCGGTTCTCGTCGGCGATGCTGTCTATCGTGGCCTGCGTCCGGACGTCTGTCGTATCGGGGGCTTGGACAGGTTGCAGGGCGGCGTGCGGCCGGTCTTGTCCAAACACGACAATCCCTGCCGCCTGCAAGAAGCAGAGCAGCAGGGCTGTCAGTATCTGATATTTGAGTCTTCCTTTTGTCATTTGTTTTTCAGCGTGTCGAGGATGCCGATGATGCGTTCCAGCTCTTCTTCGTTGCTGAAGGGAATGCTGATTTTACCCTTTCCCTTTTCCGAACAGGTCAGTTGGACTTTGGTGCTGAAGAAATTGGAAAGTTGTTGCTTCAGCAGGTTGAATTCTTCGGGTAGTTTGACCCGCTTGGGGGCTATCTTGCGCCCTCCGCTTTTCACGCTCTCGCCTTCGTTCAATGACTTGACAACTTCTTCTACTTTACGCACAGAATAGCCATGTTCCAGTATTTCCTCATAGATTTTTACTTGGAGCTTGGGGTCGGCCAGCGTCACCAGCGCTCGGGCATGCCCCATATCGATCTGCTTGTTTTGCAAGCCCATCTGTATGGGGGCCGGCAGTTTCAGCAGGCGTAGGTAGTTGGCTATGGTGGTACGCTTTTTGCCCACACGCTCGCTCAGACGCTCCTGCGTCAGGCCGTATTGTTCCAGCAGGTGCTGGTAGGCCAAGGCTATTTCCACCGAGTTCAGGTCCTCGCGTTGGATGTTCTCGATGAGGGCCATTTCCATGACATTCTCGTCGTCGGCCGTGCGTATGTAGGCGGGAATGCTTGTCAGCCCAGCTAATTGTGAGGCGCGGAAACGGCGCTCGCCGGCAATGATTTGATATTCATCGTCAGAGAGCTTGCGTAGTGTGATGGGCTGTATGATGCCTATCTCGGCGATGGAGTCGGCCAATTCCTGTAAGGCGGTAGGATCGAATTCCCGCCGCGGTTGGTTGGGATTGGCGACGATCTTTGACAGTTCTATCTCGCTGATGGAGGAAGAGCCTTCGGTGCGCACATCGTCCATAGAGAGCAATGCGTCCAGGCCGCGTCCTAATGCGTTTCTTTTATGTGCCATACGCTTGTTCAATTATTGTTTTTCCCTTTCAATCAGCTCCTTGGCCAGTGCCAAGTGGTTTTTTGCTCCCGTGGAGTCCGCATCGTAGAGGATGGTAGGCAGGCCGTAACTGGGCGCTTCGCTCAGTTTCACGTTGCGCTGGATGACGGTCTTGAACACCAGTTCTTGGAAGTGGCGTTTCACTTCGTCATAGATTTGATTGGCCTGGCGGAGGCGCGAGTCGTACATAGTCAGCAGGAAGCCTTCGATTTCCAGGCCGGGGTTCAGCTTCGATTTGATGATCTTGATGGTGTTCAGCAGCTTGCTGATACCCTCCAATGCGAAGTATTCGGCCTGCACGGGGATGATGACCGAGTCAGCGGCGGTGAGTGCGTTGACGGTAATGAGCCCCAGCGACGGCGAGCAGTCTATCAGGATATAGTCGAATTCACTTTTCAGCGGTGATAGCACCTCCTTCAGAATCCGTTCGCGGTTCTTTAGGTTGAGCATTTCGATTTCTGCGCCTACGAGATTGATGTGCGAGGAGATGACCTTCAGCGTCTCGATTTCGGTATCGTGAATAGCTTCGCGCACGTCAGCATGGTCGATGATGCATTCGTAAATGGTACATTTGGCCTGTTTGATGTCAATGCCCAATCCTGACGAGGCATTGGCCTGCGGATCGGCGTCCACGACAAGCACTTTCTTTTCAAGGGTGGCCAGCGAGGCTGCCAGGTTGATGGTAGTGGTAGTCTTGCCCACGCCTCCCTTTTGGTTTGCCATTGCAATAATTTTTCCCATATTCTCTGTCATTATGTCTCGACGGCGAAATAAGCGATTATTTCTGAGAGTACCGGTA
The DNA here is from genome assembly GCA_944319875.1 of uncultured Bacteroides sp. GTDB lineage: Bacteria > Bacteroidota > Bacteroidia > Bacteroidales > Bacteroidaceae > Bacteroides. Next base: position 59,461 of record CALUFR010000113.1, on the reverse strand, counting down.
TGAAAAGGGAAGAGATTGCAAAAACGGTTGATAAGTCGCCCTTTTTGTTAATAACTTGCGGGCAACGATGCCTTTTCTCTTCTTCCGGTTCTTTTCCGGTGGTTTCCTCTTTTTTCGAGTGACGGCAAATATACGGAAATATATTGGAAATCGGGAGCTTTTCTCCTCTCGTTTGCAGAAGATTAATAGTTTTAAACCAAATCTTCTGCACGTTGTTACGAGGATGCCTGCAACTTGTTGATAGGATGTGGATAAGCGGACGTCAGGTTGTGTGCATCCTGTCTCGAGTTTTGTATAGGCTTTATTGCAGGGCGAAGGCGTTTACCACACCGCCTCTATGAACTTCCACAGGAGATATCCGCAGAGGGCACATTTGACTACTGTGCCTAACAGGAAGCCGGCCAACGATCCAAGGCCTGAACGGAGGGCGTCTTTTGCTTCGCGGCCTCCCAACAACTCACCGATGAAAGCGCCCAGAAAGGGGCCGAGAATGATGCCCCAAGGCATGAAGAACAACCCCACGAGCGTCCCTGCCAGGCAGCCACGCTCGCCCCACTTGCTGCCGCCACTGTACTTGGCGCCCAGAAGGGGAACGACATAGTCGAGTATCTGGACGATGATGACCAGCGCAAGCCAGATAATCAGTTGCTTGGGGCTGAACTGCACCCGCTCCGTCAGATGGAGCAGCAACATGCCGCCATAGGCCAGCGGAGGGCCCGGCAGGGCTGGCAGGATGCATCCTGCCAGCCCTACTAACAGGCAGAGGAGCCCGAAGATGATAAGCAGGACGTCAGCCATTTGTCTTTGTGGAAGAGTAGGAAGTCTTGACAAAAGGCGCGTCTTGCAGATAGTCGAGGCTCTGTTTGACACTTTCGAGCACAGGAACGCTGTATTGTTCGATTTCAGCCACAATGCCTTGCACGCCGGCTTCGTCCGTGTGACGGAAGATGGCATCGTAACCCACCATGCCGCTTTGTCCTATCTCACGATGGTCTTTGATGTGGAGCATCTTGAAACGTCCGGGATACTTGGTGAAGTAGTCGACCGGGCTGTTCTGTCCGCGTACTACCCAATAGACGTCCATCTGGAAGAAAACGTATGCCGGATCTGTGTGGCTCAACATATAGTCGTACATGACTTCCTTGTCTTCCACTTTCTGGAACTCATGAGCGTGATTGTGGTAGCCGTATTGCAGTCCCGCTTCTTTACACAGCTTGCCTATCGCGTTGAGATAGTCGCAGTTGGTCTGCAGGTCCTTGAGGGTCTTGGGAACCCCCATCCAGGGCGTAACGATGTATTTCATGCCGGCGGCCTTGTGGTCGGCTATGCATTGTTTCCACCATTCCAAGGCTTTGTCGAAGTTACCGGAGGCCAGTTCTTCCTCTGTCAGTGGACGGTTCGTATGCGCGGAAAGGACGGTCATTCCTGTCTTTTCTACCAGTTGTTTGAATTCTTGAGGTGTTTTCCCGTAGAACTTTCCATCGCTGTATTGGGCGGTTTCTACGCTGGTGTAGCCCATGTCGGCCAGTTGTTGCAACACTTGCTCCAGTTGGCTGTTGTCTTTCAGCAGGCTTCTGACTGAATAAAGTTGTATGCACACTTCTTTTTTAGAGGCCTGTTTGCTCGGTTCGGTCGCAGGCGAACTGCAGGACAGGAACAGCATCGTCAACGAAAAAAGTGACGCGGATAAGAATTTGTAGATTTTCATAAATGTGAGTATTAGAAATGCTTCGGATAAATAAAGAAGAGATTGAAAAAATGATTGGCAGGCGGAACAACGAGGGGAAGGCGTTCGCTTTCATGTCCATGCTGTCCTGCCTGCCAATGCAGATATAGGGATTAGTCGAGTACTTTTACACGGATGTTGCGGTACCAGACGTCATCGCCATGGTCTTGCAGGCCGATGAAACCTTCGTGGTTGTCACCACCGCAGTTGTTCAGCAATTCGAATGCCAAAGGCCATTTCTCCTCGCTGAACTTGCTGGCCTGGAGCATGTCTGTCCATTGCTTGGTCCACAAGTGGTATTCCAGTACGTTTTCGTCATTCTGTCCGTGTACCACTGTGCCTTTGTAAACCATGATTTTGGCTTTGTTCCATTCGCCGAACGGTTTGGCGTTCTGGGGAACGGCAGGAATCATGTCATACAAGGAAGCGGACTGACGGTTGTTGTCCTTGCCCAGCTTGGCGTCGGGATGGTTGGCGTTGTCCAGCACCTGGTATTCGGGTGCGGAGATATAGATGGGTTCCAGCACTTCGTTTCCGTCCTTGTCTTTGGAAGTAACTTCCTGAGCCAGGTAGAGGATACCGGAGTTACCGCCTTTCGAGATTTTCCATTCCAGTTCCAGCTCGAAGTTTTTGAACTTGTGGGCGAAAATCAGGTCACCGCCGTCACCGGCCTGTGCTTCTCCACCTCCGCTGCCGTTGAACTTGATGCAGCCGTCTTCAATAATCCACCGGCCGGGCACTTTATCCTTGCCGTAGCCTCGCCATCCGTTAAAGGTCTTCCCGTCAAAGATGGTGATGTATCCGTCGGCGTCTACCGGCAGGTTGAGTGTGTCGCTTTCGGCTGCTTTTAAGGATTTGGAATAAGAGATCGCTACTGTTCCGGCAGCTTCGGATTGTTTCTCGTCTGCCGCTTTCTTCTGGCCTCCGCCGCAGGAAGCCAGGCTACCTGCAATCAGGCAGCAGGCTGCTGTGTAAAGAATCTTTTTCATGTCTATTTCACTTGTTTATAGTTAATAAATGTGTGTGCATGTCTCATTTAGGCATATCGGGCAACTTCCATCCTTCACGGTAAGTGTGCTTGATGAGTTCGGCCGCAAACTGCTGTGCGTTGACGGGCTCCGTCCAGGTCTTGTCGAAGGTCGGGTGTCCGTTGTGGATCTTAAATCCGTCCTTGATGACAGTGCGAAGCGTTTCGTTTTCGCCGATGTTGGTGAAGCGCATGTTGGCTCCGTCCCATTCCAGCGTCTTGTTCAATCCCTGCAGACGGATGGCCAGTACGCCCATCGCTACCATTTCGTTCATCGGTCCTGCTTCCGAGAAGTCGGACTTAGGCATCACGCGGTTGCTCGGATCTTCCTTGCAGGCACGTACCCAGTCCATTTCATGTCCGCCGTTCATGGCCTTAGGTACACGGCGGCATACCTGAGGAGCCTTAGGTACACGTCCGGACAACAGCCACGGATTCTGTCCGTAGCATCCACATATCAGCGTGTCTTTGGTTCCATGGAAGATGGTGAGTCCGCCGCCGCTCTGCATCAATTGCTTGCCTTGCGGGAAGCCGGCCGGACGTTCGGGCATCATGCCGCCGTCGTACCAGTGAACTTCCACTTCGGGCATGGCCACCTTGGGCATATTTTCGCGGGCGGGGAAAATCATCTTGACGTGTTGAGCCTGAGGAGCGCAGGCGTTGAGCAATAATGTAGAAGAACCTTCCACCTTGATGGGGTATTGGAGCTTCAGTGCGCGGAAGGGCTGGTGCAGGATGTGGCAGGCCATATCGCCCAGGGCACCGGTACCATAGTCCCACCATCCGCGCCAGTTCCAAGGATGGTAGATCGCGTTATAGGGGTTTAGTTTGGCAGGTCCTGTGAAGAGATCCCAGTTCAGAGTCTTGGGAATGCGGTCTTCCTTCTCGGGTGCGTTGAGTCCTTGGGGCCAGATAGGACGGTCGGTCGCACATTCCACCTTGTAGACGTCACCGATTTCTCCGTTCCAAATCCATTCGCAAACGAGGTCGGTTCCTTCGTCGGACGAACCTTGGTTACCCATCTGTGTGACTACCCCTGTAGAGGCGGCCAGGCGGGTGAGCAGGCGAGATTCGTAGACGGAGTGAGTCAGCGGTTTCTGTACATAGACGTGTTTGCCCAGGGTCATGGCGTCGGCCGCGATGATGGCGTGCGTGTGGTCGGCTGTGGCCACGATAACGGCGTCGATGGATTTGCCCATCTCGTCGAACATTTTGCGATAGTCCCAGTATCTCTTGGCTTGCGGGAGCTCGTCGAATACGCCTTTAGCGTATTTCCAGTCGACATCGCAAAGCGCTACGATATTCTCTGTGTTCTTGACGTGGTTGATGTTGGCGTGTCCCATACCTCCGATACCTACCGCTGCAATGTTCAGCTTGTCCGAGGGGGGAATGTGTCCGTGGCTTCTGCCTAAGATTGAACTCGGGGCAATGGTCAGCCCGGCAAGGGCTATACCACTTGTTTTGAGAAATTCTCTTCTTGTAAATTTAGACATGGTTTTTTAGATGTTAAGTTATTAATTGGGTTAATAAGTCTTGGTCAGTTTTACAAAGCAGGCCTTAGTAGCCCGTAACCGTTTTTCAGGTGCTTCCTTCGCTCTTTGATTTCCTCCAATGTTTGTAGGTCTCCGATGCAGGGAAGGTCGTTTTGGTAGGCGTCTTTCAGGAACATCCAGGCGTATCGGGAAGCTTCGGCCGAATCGCGGAACAGAGGCAAGTGCTCGTCACGTACGCCACTCCGGATGGATTGGGCCATGTAGTGACACAGCTTATCCAGGTTTTTCCCTCCGAAAGGTTCTTGCAGGCGGGTGGTCTGATGGATGCCGTGCAGATCTACGGTAGCGGTCTTGAAGTCATGGGTCATGCGGACAATTCCTTTTGTGCCGATGAGGTCTGTATAAGAATTGTGTGTTTGGTCCTTTGACAGCTGGCCGTAGACGAAGCCTTGCGTAATGTCGAACGCCACTCCGTTCTCAAACGTCCCGTGGCATTGTACCCACCAGGGGTCTTTGTAGCTCCACATGCGGACGCCTTGCGCATGCCACGTCTTGTAAGAGCTTTCGGCGTACCAGCGTGCGATGTCTACGTAGTGCATGCCGCAATCGTGGAAGGCGGGGCCTTCGTATTCATGGCCTTCTCCCGGAACCAAGCCCGGTGTCATGTGGCAAATGCGTATGATGGCCAGTTCGCCAATTTCCCCTTCTCGGATAAATTGCTTCATGGCTTGGTGATACCAGGCATTACGCAGATAAAGGTTGACGGTGGAGAGAATGTCGGCTTGTTCAGCAAGGGCGACTACCGCTTGTTCGCCTTCCATGCTGTCGGCGATCGGTTTTTCCGCAAGGATGTGTTTGTGGTTCCGGACGGCTTTCTCGATTTGTCTCTTTCTTGAATCTGCCAAAGTGAATAGCCCCACGGCTTCTATTTGCGGGTCGTTGAACGGGATGTCTTCGTCTTCCACAATGCGTGTTGATGGGGGGGCGAGCTTCTGTGCCTTTTCACGCATGGCGGGTTGGGTGTCACATATATATACAATGTCCCATTCCCCGCTTTTCTGCATCTCCTCCCAATACATTTGCCCCATTCTGCCAAATCCGATGATAGCTACTTTAATTTTCATGGCAATGGCATTTTGTGATGAGGTTCGTAAAATAGGTCGACTGAAATTTACAGGAAGCAGATGCCATCTGTCCCGTATACTCAAAATTATTTTTTATAGGTGTTGTTCCCATAGTTGTTGGATCGTTTATATTTGTTGTACTACAAAGTTAATGCTATTTTGTCGATAAATCGTAGGAGAAATGCGCTAAAAAACAAAAAAGGCATTTTTCTTCTATCTTTTGGAATTTTTTTTTCATACTATGTCTCCTTCTTTGCCTTCGCTTGCGCAATATCTCGGTGGAAAGTGCTATCTTTGTTTCTGATTTGGTTTGGAGAAATGAGGCATTTTGCTTTGCCGAATGAAATAACATAATTGTAATATAAATATAAATAGGTATGGAAAATCAAAGACCTTTGATATTGGTGTCGAACGATGACGGAATCATGGCGAAAGGAATCAGTGAGTTGATAAAATCTCTTCGTCCTTTGGGTGAGGTTGTGGTGATGGCTCCTGATGCGCCCCGCTCGGGTACGGCTTGTGCGCTGACCACGAACGAACCTATCCACTACAGTCTGGTGCGTAAGGATGTGGGCTTGACGGTGTACAAATGTTCGGGTAATCCCGCTGATTGTGTAAAGTTGGCTTTTGCCACGGTGCTTGACCGCAAGCCCGATCTCGTGGTGGGCGGCATTAATCATGGTGATAATTCGTCTACGAACGTACACTATTCAGGCACAATGGGCGTTGTCATCGAGGGCTGTCTCAAGGGCGTGCCCTCCATCGGCTTCTCCTTGTGTAGCCATGACCCCGACGCAAACTTCACGGCTGCAGGCGTCTATGTGCGCGACATTGCCCGTATGGTGCTTGAGAAAGGCTTGCCCGCTTTGACCTGTCTCAATGTGAACTTCCCCGACACGCAAGAGCTGAAGGGCGTCCGAGTGTGCCGTCAGACAAAAGGCCAGTGGACGAACGAATGGGAAAACTTTGCCCATCGTGGTGACAGCCATTACTACTGGCTGACGGGTGAATTCGTGGATGAAGATGCCGACCGGGAAGATACTGACCACTGGGCACTTGCCAACGGCTATGTGGCCATTACTCCTACGACGGTGGATGTCACGGCCTATGCCATGATGGATGAGCTGAAGACTTGGTTCTAAACCGTATGAGGTATTATCTGATTGTCGGTGAGGCCTCGGGTGACCTTCATGCGTCGCATCTGATGGCTGCTCTGCGTCGTGAAGACCCACAAGCGGAGTTCCGCTTCTTTGGAGGCGACCTGATGGCCGCCGCAGGAGGGTGCGCGCCGGTAAAGCATTACCGTGAATTGGCTTATATGGGCTTCATTCCCGTTCTGCTCCACTTGCGAACTATTTTTGCCAACATGGCTTTCTGCAAGCGTGACATTGTGGAGTGGGGGCCCGATGTGTTGATTTTGGTGGATTATCCGGGCTTCAACCTTAACATAGCCCGGTATGTTCATGCGCACACGCGTATTCCTGTCTATTATTATATCGCTCCCAAGATATGGGCATGGAAGGAGTATCGCATCAAGAATATCAAGCGTGACGTGGATGAGCTTTTCTCTATCCTGCCTTTCGAGATCGATTTTTTCGAGGGAAAGCATCGATATCCGATTCATTATGTGGGCAATCCCACATTGGATGAAGTGTCGGCCTTCTGTGCTTCTTATCAAGATACGCGCCAAGATTTCTTTGAACGCAACAGTTTGCAGGATAAACCCGTCATCGCTTTGCTTGCAGGCAGTCGTAAACAGGAAATCAAAGACAACCTGCCGGATATGATACGGGCGGCTTCTGCTTTCAGCGACTATCAGCTGGTGTTGGCAGGTGCGCCGGGCATTGACGCCGATTATTACCGCACTTACATAGGCAATGCGAAGGTTAGGCTTGTCTTCGGCCAGACTTACGAGCTGTTGAGTCATGCCGATGCGGCGCTGGTCACTTCGGGCACGGCAACGCTCGAGACGGCTCTCTTCCGAGTACCCCAAGTGGTGTGCTACCACACGCCCGTCGGACGCCTTATCGCTTTCTTGAAGCGTCATGTGCTGAAGGTAAAGTACATTTCGCTCGTCAATCTGATAGCTGGGCGAGAAGTTGTGCGCGAGCTGGTGGCCGATACGATGACGGTAGAGCGGATAAGGGGCGAGCTGGAGCGCATTCTGGCTGACAAAGACTGGCGTGGAGCGATGTTGGCGGGCTACGATGATGTGAGCAAACGCTTGGGCGAACCGGGTGCACCCGCCAAAGCTGCCCGGATTATCCGGTCCTTATTGACAAAGAGCCGATTGTAAACCAATCTGTGCATATTTAATTATATGTTAAAAGCGGGCATGCCGATGCAGTAAATGCACGGTATGCCCGTTTTCTTGTCAGAAATTAGAAGATAGTGAGGATTATGAAAATGAAAAAAGTACATTGGTTTTTCCTGTTATTTTGTTTGGCTTTGATGCCTGTTTTTCAGTCGTGTGACGATGACGAAGGTTACTCAATAGGTGATTTTACCCCTCCCTTGTGGGCGACGGTCCGTGTGGGCGGAGGTGCTTTCTACCTGGATTGTGACGTGTGGGGCACGCTTTGGCCTGTCAATACCGATATGGGATGGTACACACCGGTCGACGGCCAGCGGGTTATTACTTATTTCAATCCTTTGTGGGATAACTATGAGGGTTACGATCATGCGGTCAAGATTTTGGGTATCCAGAACGTGCTGACCAAGCAAGTGGAGACGCTGACTCCCGAGACGGACGAAGAGTTTGGAAATGACTCTGTTACCATCTATCAAGGTGATATCAGTATCAGCGGTGGCTATATGAACATTGTCTTCCTTCAGAATTTGCCGGCCAAGGAGAAGCATCGCATCAGTCTTGTGCGTCCGCAGGATGATGCCGAACTGTATGGCGAGGATGGTTATGTTCATCTGGAACTTCGTTATAATGACTATGACGACGTGACAGGTTTTGGTGATTGGGGAGTTGTTTCCTATAACTTAAATAGCCTGAATATCACAGACACCACGAAAGGCATTAAGTTGAAACTCAATTCTTCGGTGAATGGTGAAGTAGAGGTCGTCTTCGACTTTGCTTCGTCTGCTGCAAGTGGTGAAGATAGCTTGAAAAATGCTTTGCAGAAGAATGTTGACCTGTCGAAGGTGCAATTGAAATAATGTCTTTTTGAATTGTATGTAGTAAACCTTGAAGCCCTGAATCCGGACTGATATCCGGGTTCGGGGCTTCGTTTTAAAAGAGGGTTAGTGCGAACAGATAGCAGACAGCAGCGGGGATAGCCATTAGTGCGCTGTCGAAGCGATCCAGCAAACCTCCGTGTCCGGGCAGGATGTGGCCTGAATCTTTAATGCCCAGCTGACGTTTCATGAGCGATTCGGTCAAGTCGCCCCATGTGCCGAACACGACCACAACTGCTGCCAGTCCTGCCCATTGTCCAATGGACAGGAAGTTATAGTAGTGGGCAAAGATGAACGAAGATGCGATGGAGAAAACAGCTCCTCCGATGCTCCCCTCCCAAGACTTTTTGGGAGAGACGCGTTCGAAAAGGCGGTGTTTCCCTATTAGCGAACCGACGCAATAGGCTCCTGTGTCACTCAGCCAAATGAATACGAAAATGGAGAGTGGCAGAATGGGATTGTAGCTCACGCTGCTTGCGGCCGGATCATTGTGGAAGGCCAGCACGTTGAGTAGGGCGAAAGGCAGGGCTACGTAGAGTTGGCTCATCATGGAGAAGGCCCAGTTGCCCAGCGGATTCTTGTGCTTCAAGTAGAGCTCCGTAATCATCAGGTATAGCAGCAAAGCCAGATAGGGTAGGAAGACACGGGCATCAGTGGCCTGCGTGCAGAATCCCATCAGAGCCAGGCAGAGGTAAGCCCCGCCTAATGAGGTGATGGTACGGTTGATTTTCACTTCACCGCCGGCGTTGACCAGGTGACCGAATTCATGCACGCTCAAGGCGGCTATGAAGGTGAACAGAAGTCCGAACGACAAGGGGCTGTAGAGAATGCAGCCTACCAGTACGACGACAAACAGGACACCTGTAATAGTTCTTTTCACGAGATTGCTTTGCATGTCTTTTTCTCCTTTATGCTTTCGTGGGTTGTTCTCCTTCCTTTTCAGTTGGCTGATCTTCCGGTTGCGTATTTTCCTTGGCCGCCTCCTTTAGTTCTTGGGATGTCTGGTTGGCCGTGATGATTTCCTCCGAGCGCGAAGCCCAAGGACGCTTGCCGAAGATGTGTTCCACGTCATCAGCGAAGATAACCTCCTTCTCGATAAGCAGCTGAGCCAGCTTGTTGTGTCCTTCTTTATGTTCGGCCAGAATTTGCTTGGCCCGTTCGTATTGCTCGTTCACGATACGCTTCACTTCTTCATCGATGACCTCGGCAGTCTTTTCGCTATAGGGACGGTTGAAGGAATATTCCTCATTATTGTAATAACATAAGTTGGGCAGCTTTTCGCTCATTCCCAAGTAAGCCGTCATGCCATACGCTTGCTTCGTCACGCGCTCCAGATCGTTCATGGCGCCTGTGGAGATACGGCCTAAGAAAAGGTCTTCTGCGGCGCGTCCACCCAGCGTGGCGCACATTTCGTCCAGCATCTGCTCTTTGGTCGTGATTTGCCGTTCTTCAGGCAGATACCAGGCGGCGCCTAACGCCCGTCCGCGCGGCACAATCGTCACCTTGATGAGTGGGTTGGCATATTGCAGCAGCCAGGAGATGCTGGCGTGTCCTGCTTCGTGGATGGCAATGGAGCGGCGTTCCTCTTCTGTCGTTATTTTGGTCTTTTTCTCCAGACCGCCCACGATGCGGTCTACGGCATCGAGGAAGTCCTGCTTGCCTACGAATTTTTTGCCATGGCGTGCGGCTATCAGGGCAGCTTCGTTGCACACGTTGGCGATGTCCGCACCCGAGAAGCCGGGGGTCTGACGTGCCAGCAGATCAACATCCACTGTATCATCTATTTTGATGGGGCGCAGATGCACGCCGAATACCTCCTTGCGTTCGTTCAGATCCGGTAAGTCAACGTGTATCTGGCGGTCAAAGCGTCCTGCGCGGAGCAGGGCTTTGTCCAATACGTCTACACGGTTGGTGGCGGCCAAGATGATGATACCGCTGTTTGAGCCGAAACCGTCCATCTCGGTCAGCAGCTGATTCAGCGTGTTCTCTCGTTCATCATTTCCGCCCATGGCGGCCGCTTTTGCACGGGCGCGTCCCACGGCGTCAATCTCGTCGATGAACACGATGCAGGGAGCCTTTTCTTTAGCCTGGCGGAAGAGGTCGCGTACACGCGAGGCGCCTACGCCGACGAACATCTCCACGAAGTCTGAGCCTGCCAGTGAGAAGAACGGCACGTTCGCTTCGCCCGCTACAGCCTTGGCCAGCAGTGTCTTACCTGTTCCCGGAGGGCCTACTAACAGGGCGCCCTTAGGAATCTTTCCACCTAAGTCGGTGTATTTCTGCGGTTCCTTGAGGAATTCCACGATTTCTTCCACTTCCTGCTTGGCTTCAGCCAGGCCGGCCACGTCCTTGAACGTTACTTTGATGTTCGATCCCTTTTCAAACAATTGAGCCTTTGACTTGCCGACGCTGAAGATGCCTCCACCGCCGCCCATGCCTCCTCCGCCGCTCCAACGGCGCGACAGGTAGACCCAGAAGCCTATCAGTAGCAGGATGGGCACCACGTTCCACAGGATGAGGCTCATGTAGTTGCCCTTCTTCTTGTAGGTGATGGCACCGTCAAAATGATTTTCGTCCTTCTCTTTTTGGAGGAACTCACCCAGGCTTTCGCGTGAGGGCGCTTCGGTGATGACCATCGGATTGTGTCCCACGCGGCTGGAGTCATTGCCAAAGACGTTTGCTACGCACTCCGGTTTGATGTAGGCCTCCACAGAATTGTCATCGAAGCCTGTTACGCGACTGACGTATCCATTCTGTACGTATCCTTGGAATTCGTCGTAAGAAACGCTTTTGCTGCCGGAACTGTTCTGGTTAGTCAGCCACAAGCCGATGAGCATTATCGTCAGAATCATATACAGCCAGCTCAGGTTGAACTTGGGCATATTGACCTTATTGTTGTTACCGGGATTTTTTTTATTGAGATTATTATTGTCCATACGTTTCTGTTAGTCTAAATCAGGTATTTGGGTAAGTTTGGCATCGGCCCAAAGGTTCTCCAAGTTGTAATAGTCGCGCACTTCGGGCAAGAACACATGTACCAGCACGTCTGCGTAATCCATGGCTACCCATTGGGCGTTGCGCAGTCCGTCCACGGCATAAGGCTTGGCGTTTGCGCCCTTGCGCGCAAAGTCGCGGACGGATTCCACGATGGCGGTCACCTGGCTGGGCGAGTTGCCCTGGCAGATGATGAAATAGTTGCAGATGGTGTCGTCTATCTGTGTCAGGTCTGCAATGACAATTTTCTTTCCTTTTTTATCTTGAATACCTTCAGTAATTTGTTCAATCAGCTTTTTTGTTTCGTCCATTTATACATTATTATATTAAATATGGGCAACAAATATACGCCCTTTTCTTGTATGTAGCACCTAAAAAGAGAAAACTCTTTCGTTTTTTGTCTTTTTTTAGTGATATAATTGGCAGTGGGCGGACAGATTTTCCTTTTTTGCGCAAAAAAAACACTGGAATTGTTTTGATTTACCAAAAACTTTGTATCTTTGCAACCGCAAAACGGAAACGTTGACATTTATTGGGCTATGGTGTAATGGTAACACTACAGATTCTGGTCCTGTCATTCCTGGTTCGAATCCAGGTAGCCCAACAAAAAAGGACACTTCAGTTATTGAGGTGTCCTTTTTTTGTTGGAGGTGTTGGGTCAGCTTTCCTCTTGGATGCTCTTGTCTATCACTTTGATTTTCTCCTTCACCAGGTCGATGTCTGCTTTCAGCTTCTCTACTTTGCGGTTCAGCTCCGTTAGCAGATTATTGCCTTTCTTCGACGACGCATTTAGGAAACCTAAATTGTTTTCATACGTCTGCAATTCGCTTTTCATGTTCTCATAGGTACGCGCCAATTTCTCGCGTTCGCGGTAGAGAGCTTGCGGATTACCTTCCTGTATGCTGCTGATGGAGTTTTTGAAGCTGCTCAGTTTCTTATTGGACTGGCTGATGTTGTAGCGTTCGAACAGTTTGTCAGCCAAGGCATGGTATTGTTTGTAGATTTTATCCTTCTCCTTGAACGGAACAAAGCCCACGGCATTCCATTCCTTCATCAGTGAGCGTACTTGTTCGATGGCTTCTTCGGCATCGGTCTCTTCGTTGAGGATGGCTTCCAGCTTTTCAATGATGGCACGTTTCTTTTCCAGATTGTTCTGTTCTTCGGTGCGTTGTGAAGCGCCCGCCAGATTTTTTTGTTCGAAGAAGTAATCGCAGGCTGTGATGAACCGTTTCCAGATGGCGTCGGAGTGCTTCTTGGCTACAGGGCCAATGGTCTTCCACTCCTTTTGCAGTTTCACCATTTCATCAGCGGTGCTTTTCCAGTCGGTGCTGTCCTTCAAGGCCTCGGCTTTTTCACAGAGGGCGCGTTTTTTCTCTAAGTTGGCGTTTAGGTTCTCCTTGAGGGTTTTGAAGAATTCAGCCTTTTTGTTGAAGAAAGTGTCGCATGCGGCGCGGAAGCGTTCGAAGATCTTTACGTTCATCTTCTGCGGGGCGTAGCCGATGGTTTTCCATTTATTCTGCAAGGCGATGACTTCCTGTGTCTTGTTATCCCAAGCAGCGAAATTTGTCAGCTCGTTGTAGTCGATGCCTTCGATAATCTCGCAAATCACCGTTTTTTGGTCGAGGTTCTGCTGTTCGGCCTCTTTCAGGGTGTCGAAGTGCTGCTGATGGCGGCGGTTGACAGCGGTCGATGCTGCCTTGAAGCGTGCCCATATCTCATCGCGCAGTTCCTTGGCCACGGGACCCGTCTCACGGAACTCCTGATGAAGCTTCTGTAGCTGGTGGAAGGCAGACACTACGTCTGTTTCCTCGGCCAGCTTTTCAGCGGCCTCGCAGAGGTGGGTCTTTATCTCGAGATTTTTCTTGAAGTCGTATTCGCGGAATTCATTGTTCAGCTTCAGCAGGTCGTAGAATTTTTCCACGTAGAGCTGGTAGTTTTTCCACAGTTCGTTGACGTTGGCTTGTGGCACGAGCTTCACTTCATTCCACTGCTGTTGGAGGCGCTTGAATTCCGTGTAGTTCTTGTTGGCGTCTTCGGGCGATTCCAGCAGATCTTTCAACTCTTCGATAATGGAGAGTTTTACCTGCAGGTTCATTTCCTTCTGTTTTTCCACCTCGGCAGCGTGTTCGTTCCGTTTGGTTTTGATGACGGACATGACGTTTTTCATTTCTTCCTCCAGCGGGTCGGGTGTGGGCACGTAATCTTCGGCCACCCCTCCTTCTTCCTCAAACTTTTTGCGGGCGGCTTCTTGCTCGGCATTGTGCTGTTTGTAGAATGATTGCTTCAGGCTGTCTATTTCGGCCTTGGTGACGCTCTCTGTGTCAGCTGCTATGGCTTTCAGCCGTGCGATGATTTCTTCTTTGGTGAGTTTCTGTGCAGCGGGAGCGGTTTCCGGGGCTTGCTCTTCTGACTGAGTTTCCGTCGTTGCCGTTTCAGAAACCTCTGCCGCTTTCTTTTCTTCTTCTAATTCCGCCGGTTTTTCGGGGAGATTAGTGTCATGAGTGTCCGTCATTGTATCTATTTTTTAGAAACGGGTTTTCCCGTTTGGGTTACGTCAAGCTGCAAATTAATGAAATAAAATGTTTACTTCATACAAAAACGCTGATTTTTTTTACAAAAACTTATTCGCGCCTCAGGATAGGAGTACTGTAATCCCCATGTAGAGCATCATGCCGATAATGTCATTCGTGATGGAGATGAAAGGACCTGTGGCAATTGCAGGGTCAACCTTGAGCTTTTCCAGCGTCATGGGCACAAGGGTGCCGAAGATGGAGGCGAACATCACCACGGCGAACAGGCTGATGGATACGGAGTAGGTCACCGTGGCCGTACTTCCGAAACGCACGAAGTTGTAGATGTAGACCAGGAGCGAGATGATGGTGGCGTTGATAGTGGCCACGACGGCTTCCTTACCCACCTGTTTCAGTGTGTCTTTCGCGTCGAGCGAACTGTTGGCCAGGCCCTGCACCACGATGGCGGAAGATTGTGTTCCCACGTTTCCGCCCGTACCTCCGATAAGGGGGATGTACAGGGCCATTTCGGGATGAGCGGCGAAGGTGGTGTCGAAGTTTCCCAAAATCATGGAGTTGCCGATTCCGCCCAGCATGCCGATGAGCAGCCAGGGCAGGCGGGCGCTGGTTTGACGCATCACGTTGTCATCGGTTTCTACGTCTTGCGAGAGACCCGAAGCCAACTGGTAGTCTCGTTCCGACTGTTCACGAACCTCGTCCATGACGTCGTCTACGGTGATTTGTCCTACGAGACGTCCGATGCTGTCCACGACCGGCACGGCCACAAGGTCGTACTTTTCGATGGTCTGCACCACTTCGTCGATGGGGGTGTCTACGTGTACCGATATGGGGTCTTTTTTCATCACGTGCTTCACCTTCGATACCGAGGGCGAAGTGATCATCTTCTTCAGCGGGAAGACGCCTTGCAGGCGTTCGTCATCATCAATGACATAGACGTAATAGATCTCATCCAGCTGTTCGGCTTGGAGGCGCATCTGCTTCAGACACTCGGGCATACTCCAGTTTTCGTTCACGGTTACCATTTCCGTGCCCATGAGTCCGCCCGCGGTGTCTTCGTCATACTTCAGCAGGTCTACGATGTCGCCCGCCTGCTCGATGTCCTCGATGTGCGACAGCACTTCTTCCTGCTTATCCTCGTCGAGGTCGCGCATCAGCTCTACGGCATCGTCCGTGTCCATGTAGTCCACGAACTTCTTGGCGATGGTTTCCGAGGGAAGCAGCTCGAGGAACTCCCTGCGGACATCCTCGTCCATCTCCACCAATACGTCGGCCGCCGTTTCATTGTCCAGGAGGCGGTAGACGAAGCGTGCTTCTTCCGGGTTAAGGTCGTTGCATAACTCGGCGATGTCGGCCGGGTGCAGGTCGGTCAGCATGGCTTTCACGTGCTCCGTGTCTTTCTGCTCGATGTACTCTTTGACCTTGTCTATGTATTCTTCGTCCAGTTCCATCTTTTAAATTAATAATTGATAATTGAAAATGGATAATGGATACTTCTCAATTTTCCATTCTCAATTCTCCATTGTTTACGTATTCTTTCACTCGGTTCGTCAGTTCTACAAATTCCTGTACGGACAGCTGTTCGGGCCGTCGGTCGAAGAGGTTGTCCTGCGTCAGGGGGCAGTCCTTTCCCACGAGCGGCTTGATGGAGTTGCGCAGCGTCTTTCGCCGTTGGTTGAAAGTGGTCTTCACAACCTGTTTGAAGAGGCGTTCGTCGCAGCCCAAGTCGTGCGTGTCGTTGCGTGTCAGGCGGATGACGGCACTCTTTACCTTAGGGGGCGGGTTGAACACGTTTTCGTGTACGGTGAACAGGTATTCCACCCTGTACCACGCCTGTATCAGCACGCTCAGGATGCCATACGTCTTGCTGCCCGGCCCTGCGGCCATGCGTTCGGCCACTTCTTTCTGTATCATGCCTGTGCAGCAGGGTATCAGGTCTTTGTTGTCCAGCATCTTGAAGAAAATCTGGCTTGATATGTTGTAGGGGTAGTTACCGGTCAGCACGAAGGGGCTGCCGCCGAAGAGGCGTGTCAGGTTCATCTTCAGAAAGTCGTCCTCGATGATGTGTTCCTCCAGTTCGGGATAGGCTTCGCGCAGGTAGGCCACGGATTCATAGTCCACCTCCACTACTTTCAGCTCGCGCCCCTTGGGCAGGAGGAACTGGGTGAGCACGCCCATGCCGGGTCCCACTTCGAGGATGGGCACGTCGGGGCAGGCGTCTACCGTGTCGGCGATATGCTGCGCCACCGTCAAGTCCTTCAGGAAATGCTGACCCAGAAACTTTTTAGGCTTTACCTGTCTCATATATCAAGTTTATTGTTACTTTTGTGCCCGACAAAGGTAGTTCTTTTTAATGAAGAATGATGAATGTAGAATGAAGAATTTAATGGAAGGAGAACGAAAAAAAGCGGATGGAGTTTTTTTTAGAAACCTGGTGAAAGTTGCGCTGCCTTTGCTGCTGGGCGCCTTTGTCCTTTACTGGGTGTATCGTGACTTCGACTTTGCGCAGGCCGCTCGCGTGCTGCGTCACGGCGTTCGCTGGGAGTGGATGGCTCTTTCGCTTTGCTTTGGTGTGTGGAGCCATGTGGAGCGTGCCCTGCGTTGGCGGCAGATGCTTGAGCCGCTGGGCTGTCGTCCTCGTCCTTCTCATGTGATTGATGCCGTTTATTTGTCTTATGCCACGAGCCTTGTCGTTCCCCGCGTGGGCGAAGTGTCGCGCTGCGGTGTGCTTGCCCGTCATGACGGTGTGCCTTTCTCTAAATCGCTGGGTACGGTGGTCACCGAGCGTCTGGTCGATGCCCTTTGTGTCCTGCTCATTACGGGTGTCACCTTGCTGCTTCAGCTTCCCGTCTTCCTTACCTTTTTTCATCAGACGGGCACTAAGATACCTTCCTTGATTCATCTTTTCACCTCCCCCTGGTTTTACGTTTCCCTGTTTTGCGTGGTGGGCGTGGTTGTGGTGCTGGTCTGGTTGGCGCGTGTGTTGTCGTTCTTTGAGCGTGTGCGAGGCGTGGTGCTCGGCGTGTGGCAGGGCATCATGTCGCTCCGGCGCGTACGCAGCGTTCCTTCCTTTCTGCTCCATACGGTGCTGATGTGGCTCTGTTACTTCCTTCATTTTTATCTCACCTTCTACTGCTTTCCCTTTACCTCGTCGCTTGGCGTGGAGGCAGGATTGGTGATGTTCGTGGCGGGCACGTTTGCTGTCATTGTCCCCACGCCCAATGGTGCCGGTCCTTGGCACTTTGCCGTCATCACGATGATGATGCTCTATGGTGTCTCGTCAGCCGATGCCGCTCTCTTCGCCCTCCTTGTCCACGGCATCCAGACGTTGCTCGTCATCGTTCTTGGCCTTTGGGGATGGTTGCATCTCGTGTGGGGCGGAAAGAGGAATGTTCCCTCCAAAAAGACTTGAAAACCACAAAGAGGCAAAAAAACTTCACGTGAAGGATGTATGTTTCACTGTATTTTGCTGAAATACATCTGATTGACGGTGCGTGAAAGCGTGAAGGATAATCCGGAAAAAAGTGATTACTGGAGAGTAGGAACAGCTTCTTTCACACCCTCAAGTGGCACTTTACATCATCCCAAGTGGCACTTTACGTCTCTCAAGTGGCACTGTACGTTTCTCAAGTGGCTGTTTAGGAATACAAACACATGTTGTCACGACACGCATTGTTACCACCTAACGCCACGTGCTGTTACCACTTCACGGCACGTGTCGTTACTTTCTCACGGCACGTGTCGTTCTCAACTCTTAATATAACGTTAATTTTTTGCTGAATAGAATTGGATGTATGTCTTGAAATTTAAGGATTTATGTTGTACAACATGGCTATTGTGCTTGTCTGATAAATATCAAATCTTTATATTTGTCGGACAAATATGATTATTCGTACATAATTAATATATAGAGTATATTTATGGATATCTTAAAGACATATACACCGACTACGACAACCTTGGTAGACCAAGTAGAGGAGGCTTTGCTAGATTATTTAAAAAGCAAGAATTTAAAAATAGGAGATTCTATTCCTAATGAGCAGGAGATAGCCAATGCTTTAGGTGTAGCGAGGAGTGTATTGCGCGAGGCTCTAAGTCGATTGAAAATGCTGGGGATGATTGAGAGCCGTACACGCCGGGGTATGATTTTGCGCGAGCCTTCCTTGCTGGAGGGAATGAAACGGGTGGTAGATCCGCGCATTCTGAGCGAGAGTACCTTGTTTGATATACTGGGATTTCGAGTCGCGTTAGAGATTGGTATCAGTCATTCTATCTTCCGCAATCTCACACCGAAGGCAATCGAGGAGTTGGAAGAGATTGTGAGATTGGAGGTGATGTTCGAAAATAACGAATATACTCCTTTAAGCGAATTCTCTTTTCATGCTAAGCTCTACGAGATTACGGGGAATAAGACAATCATGGAGTTCCAGAATATTATACACCCGATCATGGCGTTTGTGAAAGACAAATTCAAGGATTTTTTAGGGCCCATCAATATAGAACTGAAAGAAAAAGGGCAGATTGTCACCCACAGGGATTTACTGAATTATCTGAAAGCGGGTGATGAATTGGGGTTTCAGAAAGCAATGACCCAGCATTTCGCACTGTATAGTCGAATTTTGGATAATAGAAAACAATTAAGAATTTAAAATATAGAACTAACTACTAATCTGTTAACTTATGGCTGTTGTATTTAGGAAAGGAATAATTGCGCTGCTCGTGCTGCTGAATCTCTCCCAGGTGAAAGCGGCTTCAGCTCCAGATACTACCGAGGATCAGAGCAAAGAGAAAATAGAGTGGAATAATTCGTTGGCCTTGCCGGCTGACGGAGCTGCCTCGATAGGAGTCGCGGGAGTCTTCTCCGGTTTTATCGGTGATCAACTGGTCGTGGCGGGAGGAGCCAATTTTCCTGACAAGCAACCGTGGAAAGGCGGGGTAAAGGTATGGCATGATGCTATTTACCGAATTGATCCTACTCGACACGGGGCAGACTGGGTTACTGAGGAAACTCGGCTGCCTCACCCCATCGCATACGGCTGCTCCATTGAGCTGCCCTCTGGAATCCTGTGTATCGGAGGGTGTGACTCGACACGGTGCTATACGGAGGTGTTTCAAATGTGCTTCGATGGAGATAAAATTGTCATTGATACGGATTGGCCCGCATTGCCTATTCCCTTGGCGAACGCAACAGCCTCGATGATCGGGCATAAGGTGTATGTAGCCGGCGGACAAGAACGCATGGATTGCCAAGAAGCGACTAAGCATTTCCTCGTATTAGATCTCTCTAACCGCGGAATGGGTTGGAAGGAACTGCAACCATGGCCGGGAAAAGCGCGTGGATATGCGGTTAGTGCAGCGCAGAGTGATGGATTCGACAACTGTTTCTACCTTTTCAGTGGTCGCGATTACAAGGTTGATGGCTTTGTGGAAGTGCTTTTTGATGGATATGTATATAATCCACGTCTCGACCAATGGAAGTCGCTCCCAGGTACTTTCCCTGTCATGGCGGGGAATGCATTGCCGGTTGGAGCAAACCATATTCTTTTTCTAGGGGGTGTACCCGAGATGCTGCCTGGTTCTGACACTCATCCCGGATTCGACCGAACCATACGGCTCTATCATACCATCACGAAGACGCTGATCGAGAAAGAGGAAGCTCCTTATCCTTTGGCAGTGACCACACCAGTGGCACGGAAGGGTAACGTGTTTTACATCGCGAGCGGTGAGGTGCGTCCCGGAATCCGTACACCAAACCTCACGCGTGGCGAGATTGTCGCCTTCGAGAAAGGATTGGGATTGGGTAATACGATTGTCATTATTCTCTATTTCCTGTCATTGGCTTGGATAGGATGGTATTTTTCGAAAAAACAGAAGAATACGGATGATTATTTTAAAGGTGGTGGTCGCTTGCCTTGGTGGGCGGTAGGACTCAGTATCTTTGGCACGAGCTTGAGTGCGATTACTTTCATGTCGATTCCGGCAAAGGCGTACGCGACTGATTGGAGTTATATGCTTATGAATGCGGGCATCTTGATGGTAGTGCCTATCATTCTCTATCTTTTCATTCCTTTCTATCGAAAACTGAACGTGACAACAGCCTATGAATATCTGGAGAAGCGGTTCAATCTGCTCATTCGCGAGATTTGTAGTTTGGCATTTATTCTGTTTCAGATCGGTCGTATGGGAATCGTCTTATACTTGCCGGCCATCGCACTCAACGTGGTTACAGGGTTCGACATATTTCTGTGTATCGGCCTGATGGGTATTCTTAGCTTGATCTATACCATGATGGGAGGTATCGAGGCCGTGGTTTGGACCGACGCTTTGCAGGTGGTGGTCTTATTGGGAGGCGCACTCTTGGTGTTAGTATATGCTACGGTCAATATTCCCGATGGGTTAAGCGGTGTTATGCAAGGGGCGATTGCGGAACATAAATTTGATCTCGGTAGCCTCAACTTTGATTTGCGGCAATCCACGCTATGGACCGTCTTGATTGCAACCTTCTTCACAAATTTGACAACCTACGGAACCGATCAGACGATGGTGCAGCGCTACATGACCACAGAGACGGAATCGCAGGCCAAGAAGAGTGTATGGACCAATGCGTTACTTACAATACCGGCCACCTTGATTTTCTTTTTTATAGGTACCGTATTGTATGTTTATTATAAGACGCATCCCGCAGAGTTGAGTATGACTCTCAGTGATGGTGACGCGATTTTGCCTTGGTATATCTACACGGAGCTCCCCGCTGGGATTACGGGATTGTTAATCTCCGGTATCTTCGCCGCGGCGATGTCCACGTTGAGCAGTAGCATGAACTCGGCAGCCACCGCCTACGTGGTGGATATCCATAACAAGTTAGTTTGTAAAGGTGGGGCGAGCGGCCTGAATACCGCCAAGATTGCGACATTGATCTTGGGAATTGTTGGCATAGCCTTCGCTTATATGATGGCTACTTGGGATGTGAAGTCTCTTTGGGACGAGTTCAACAAGATACTCGGGTTGATTCTCGGCAGTCTTGGTGGCCTCTTTATGCTTGGAATGCTTACTAAACGAGCCAATGCGGGCGGAGCGCTCTGTGGTATCATAGGCAGCGTAATCGTGCAGCTGCTCGTGATCCGCTATCAGTCGGTTCACCTGTTACTTTATACGACAACGGGCTTTATCTCTTGCTTTGTCATCGGTTACGTAGCAAGCTGGCTCTTTCCCCAATCTCAAACGAAGAAGGGATAATAATTCGATTCACTAATTTATTTTATTTACATACTAATCATTAATAGCCATGAGAAATTATCAACAATTAAAAGGTATGGTGGCAGCGGCTTTCACGCCGATGACCGCCGATGGGAACGTGAACCTTCCTGCAATCGACGCCTATGCGGATTGGATTGCCACCTCACAGTTGGAGGGAATCTTTGTCTGCGGCACGACCGGGGAGTCTCTCTCTTTGACAACCGAGGAGCGGAAAAGCATCCTCGAAAAATGGATTAAAGCGGCTGACCATCGCTACAAAGTGATTGCTCACGTAGGAAGTAACTCCCTGATGGAGGCTATCGATTTGGCACACCACGCCGTCGAGCAAGGAGCCGACGCTATCGCAGCTATGGCCCCCAGCTTCTTCAAGCCTGGAAGCGTGAAGGAGTTGATCGATTTTTTCACCCCGATCGCTCACGCTGCCGAGGAACTGCCGTTTTATTATTACAACATGCCGTCCATGACGGGCATTTCGCTCTCCGTTGCGGAGTTCCTTCACGAGGGAAAGAAAGTAATGCCTAATCTTGTAGGGTGTAAGTTTACGCATAACAACCTGATGGAAATGGGTGAATGCCTTGCGTTGGATAATGGTGCATTCGAGATCCTGCATGGGTATGATGAGATTCTGATCACCGGGCTCGCGTTTGGAGCGACCGCCGGTGTGGGGAGTACCTACAACTATTTGCCCGAGGTGTATCGAGGTATCTTCAAAGCTATGGAAGAAGGAGATATACGGAAAGCCAGGGAGTTGCAAATGAGATCCATTGACATAGTAAAAATTATCATCAAATATGGAGGAGGTGTACGAGGAGGAAAAGCGATTATGAATTTAATTGGAATCGATTGCGGTCCATGCCGACTGCCGATTCCGCCCGTAAGTGAAGAAGAATATGTGCAACTAAGGAAAGACCTTATTGAGTTCGGTTTCTCATTATGAGAATGTAATGTAACGAAACTTTTATAGATTAATGATTACCTTAAATTAATCCTTTATATCATGAATAAATCAATCTATTTATGCCTGATATTCACGTTTTTATTAATCCCGACCGCTTTGCTGGCACAAAAGATGAATATTTCAGGTACAGTTGTTGACAATACAGGGATTAGCATGCCCGGTGTCTCCGTGGCAGTAAAAGGACAAGCAACCGGAACAATTACCGATTTAGATGGTAAATATACCATCTCCGTTGAGCAAGGAACCACGCTGGTATTTTCTTTCATTGGATTCAATACACAAGAGATCACCGTTGGAAATGAGTCGATCATTAACCTGACGATGCAACCTTCCACCGTAGGACTTGATGAGGTTGTGGTTGTCGGGTATGGTACACAGTCTAAAAGGACAATCACCTCGGCGATCACCTCTGTTGATGGTGATGTGCTGAAGAATGTCCCCGTAAGCACCGTCGGCGAAGGACTGAAAGGTAAGATCTCCGGAGCCCGCTTGTACTCCAACAACAATACACCGGGCGCCGATGTTACCATCCGTATCCGTGGTGGTTCTTCTATCAACAAGAGTAACGACCCGTTAATCTTGGTAGATGGTATCGAACGTACTTTCTCGGGTCTCAATCCGAATGATATCGAGTCTATCGAGGTATTGAAGGATGCAGCTTCTACCGCCATCTATGGTTCACGTGCATCCAACGGTGTTGTATTGATCACCACCAAGAAAGGAACCATGAATGCGAAACCGAGAATCACCTTCGAGGCAGGCGTGGCACTGCAACAGCCAGAGACTC
Source organism: uncultured Bacteroides sp. (assembly GCA_944319875.1). Lineage (GTDB taxonomy): Bacteria > Bacteroidota > Bacteroidia > Bacteroidales > Bacteroidaceae > Bacteroides. Next base: position 36,381 of record CALUFR010000113.1, on the reverse strand, counting down.
TGTATGACTTCATGAATGCAGAGGACTACATTAACACCGTACGTCCGGCCATAGCCTTAGGACCTCACCCCGAATATAACTATATGGATGGTTATTCTGCCAGCTCTGGTAACACTGCATCGTCTATCTATTCGACCCGTTACTTGCAAGAGGGCGAGAGCGTACCGGCAGGTTATAAGTCGATGCCCGATCCATTGGATCCCACTAAGACCTTAATCTTTCAGGATAACAACTTCCAAGACGAGATTTACAAAAACGCTTTGTGGCAGAACTACTATGTTGGCGTAGATGGTGGTAACGAGACAATCCGCTACAGTGCCAGCGCAGGTTACACGAACGATGACGGTGTTGCTCTTGCCACCGACTACTCTCGTCTGAGCTTACGCAATAACATGGACATCAAGATCACCGACAAATTGCAGTTTGCAATGGGATTCGATTATTCTGTGACGAACTCGTCTGAGTATGAGAACCAAATGAATATCATCTCAAGAGGTTTGGCTACACCGGCTACCCAAAAGAAGTACAAAGACGACGGAACCCCGACTCCGGGTTACAACGCAACTTCCCCTAATCCACTGTGGTACGAGTACTACAATGATCAAAGTAAGGAAGATAAGCAACTCTCTGCTTTTGGAAAACTGACATACCGTATCATCGACGGGCTGAAGGTTGATTTGCAAATGTCCACTTACGACCGTCATTATCGCGACGACGCCTTCGAAAAGGCGAACGAGTTCAACAGTCTCCGAGAGACAACTGCCGAGTACTATGAATTGAAGCGTAATAAACTGGAGGTTTACGGCACCTATAACAAGACCATCAAGGATCACTCCTTCTCTGTAATGGCTGGTTACTCTTACCAAAAGGAGAAGATTGGGGAAATGGCGGCTACCGTAACGGGTGCCAGCACTGATAAGGTACCGACCTTGACTGCTGGTCCTAACAAGTCTGACGCTACTAGTTCTTACACGACCGACGTGACGATTGGTTATTTCGGACGTCTGTCGTATGATTTCCAGAAGAAATACCTTCTCACCGCGACCTTCCGTCAGGATGGTTCTTCCCGGTTTGCATCTGGTAATCAGTGGGGGTTCTTCCCTGGTGCTTCTGTAGGTTGGGTAATGTCTGAGGAACCTTTCATGAAGAACGCTAAGTTTATAGATAACTTGAAATGGCGTGTCAGCTACGGACAAACTGGTAATAACGACATTGGACTGTATGACGCCTACGGACGATACACAACTGACGCCCGTTATAACGGAATGGCGGGTATCAAGCCTTCGGTGATGCCGAATACGAGCCTGACTTGGGAGACCTCTACGCAGTTGGATGCCGGTTTTGATCTCTCCCTGCTGAACAACCGCTTGAGTATATCGGCAGACTACTTCGACAAACGCACGAAGAACCTGTTGTTCGACAAGGAACTGCCCAACACATCCGGATTCTCGGAGGTGCAAAGTAACGTAGGTAAGGTAAAATTCTATGGTTTTGATGTGGAGATCAACTCTACGAATATCAAGACAAAAGACTTCCTCTGGACATCTAAGCTCACTTGGAGCTTTGTGAAGAATAAAGTGCTGGAGTTGCCAGATAACGGACGTGACCGTAACCGTATCGGAGGTATTACTCTGGCTGATGGAACCGCTTTCGGTGGTATCGCTGAAGGTGAACCGCTGTATCGGTATTATGGATATGTAGTGGATCATATTCTGGAAACACAAGAACAGGCCGATAACGCGATGTACGATAGCCAGGCGAATGGTTACCGCCATTCTGATGGACAATCCATTGCCGGACGTAAGGAGGTGGGCGACTACGAGTGGAAAAACCGCAAGGGTAGCCAGACTCGCGACGGGAAGGACTACATCGACAGCCAGGACCAGTTCCTCCTGGGCTACACGGTACCTCACTCCACGGGTGGTTTGACTAATACGTTTACTTACAAGAATTTCACATTGAATATTTTCTTGGATTGGGCTTTAGGACACTCCATCAACCAGAATTCCGAGATGCGTTACTTCATGAATACCTTCGCCAACAACTATACGTTGATCAATGACGTGAAGAAGTGCTGGACGAAACCGGGTGACGACACTAAGTACGCTCGTTTCACGGCGAACGACCCGGACGATGGCAATAAGAACTTCAGCCGTACGTCTAACATCTTTAACTATAAAGGGAATTACCTCTGCATACGCGAGATTACTCTCTCTTACGACATCCCGACACAAAAGTTGGCAAAATTAGGTATCCAGAACCTGGCTGTCACGTTAGCAGGCAATAACCTTCACTATTTTACGGCGGTAAAGGGTGTTTCTCCCGAAATTGGAGCCTCTACGACCTATGCGTCGGATTACTATAATTATCCGCCAATCCGGAAATTCTCCTTGGGTGTTAAAGTGACATTTTAATTGAACGATTTATATCTATACAAGCAATACCTATGAAAGCAAAAACAATATTATCGATCATGTTGGCGGGTGCGTTATTCAGCTCTTGCCACGGGGATCTCAATGTCGTACAAAACAGCGAGATTACCACGAACTCCATGTGGCAGGAGGAGGGAGACGCCACCTCCGCCATGTATGGTATGTATAACCAGTTTCGTTCTACTTTCAGCTACGGACTCGCTTATTGGGGTGAGTATCGTACTGGATTGTGGGGCGACGGCCTGGCCGGACAGTCATCGCGTACGCAGGTTTATCAGAACGAGATTCCGAATGACCACGGATACGCAAACTGGAACAATCTTTATACAACCATTAACAATGCGAACTTGATTCTGAAATATACACCACGGATCACTTTTTCTAACGAGGACGAGAAAAACTACGTTTTGGCGAATGCTTATTACGTACGAGCTTTCTGTTATTACTGGATTGCCCGTATATGGGGCGACGCGCCCATTTTGTTAGATGGATTCGAGTCTGATCAACAAGAGGGGCTTTATCCAACTCGACAATCGATAGACCAGGTATTCCAACAGGTAGAGAGTGACATCAACAACGCACTTTCGCTTATGCCTGCTGGGAGAACCGATAAGTACACGGCTTCTCCCGCGGCGGTTAATATGCTGAAAGCCGACTATAACCTCTGGATGTATAAAGTACAAGGTGCCGGTGACACTGCTCTGAGCAACGCAAACGAGGCCGTGCAGGCTGTACTCTCCGATTCGAACTATGGCTTAGAGGATGACTTTAGTAACATATTTTACAGCGAGGCAGGCAAAGAGATAATCTTCGCTTGGAGTTACTTGCAGGATGAGTACGAGGGTGGGTATCCCGCCGATTTCCTGGTGCCTGTACAATATATTACAGCAGACTTGATCGACAACCCGATCAAGGTGGGTAGTCACCAGCAATGGTGTTTTTATACCGACGATTACAAAGCGTTCCTTTCAGAGAACGAGAACGACCAGCGTACCATTATGAGTTTCCAGACCTGCTTTGACGAGGGAAAGAACGAAACTTTCCAGTGGATCAACAAGTTTTCTGGTACTTGGCTGAACTCGAGTCGTGTGTTCGACTCCGATCTAATCGCTTATCGCTATGCCGATGCCGTACTGTTCGACGCAGAGATCAAGATGGCGCAGAACAACACAGCCGGAGCTGTGGCTGCACTCAACCGCATCGCGAGTCGTGCCTATGGGGTGGACGATTTCTATCCCACTTCGCTTACGGGTGACGCACTAAACGAAGCGATTGTAGATGAGCGCATGAAAGAGTTCGCTGCTGAGGGTAAACTCTGGTGGGATTTCATTCGCTTGGGTGTCGTATTCGAGAAATCACCCTACTTGGTAGGCCGCGAGAACGAGCTGAACGTTTTGTTATGGCCTGTTTCCCAGACCTCTATCAATCAGAATCCGAACATTACACAAACACCGGGGTATGATCAATAACGGACACACAAACAAAGAGGTACCTTCCCTTACACATCCGACCCTTGTTGGAAACTGGGCGACTTTGCTTTTAGCGACTGACCGGGAAGGAACGATAGACTATGCCCGCTTGGGAGAGGAGATTGACGTACTAATCTCCTCCTCCCCATGTGGGATTTATTCCAATGGAACTGCGGGTGAGTTCTATACGCAGAGCGAGGAGGAGTTTCGGAAGATAAATGAATTACTGGCGGAGAAATGCACCTCCGCCGGTGTTCCTTTCCAGATTGGTGCTAGCCACATGAGCCCCCAACTGTCGCTTCAACGGCTACGAGCAATCAAGGACTTGAAACCCAGTGCCGTGCAAGTAATCCTGCCAGACTGGTTCCCGGTAAGCATGGAGGAAGCAATCAACTTCTTACAACGTATGGAGGATGAGGCCGCAGGGATTCCCTTGGTCCTCTACAATCCGCCGCACGCGAAAAAGATCTTGGAACCAGAGGAATGGATGCTTCTCAAGCAGGCAGTCCCTTCTCTCATTGGTGTCAAGGTGTTCGATCGCGACCGCGATGCCGCTTGGTATGAACGGGTACGGACGCAGGTAAAAGGATTGTCCGTGTTTATCCCCGGGCACAACTTAGCCACCGGGATACTATCTGGAGCGCATGGAGCCTATTCAAACGTGGCCTGCCTGAATCCCTTCGCCGCCCAACGGTGGTATGAACAGATCTTGACCGACCCGGAAACCGCCTTGGAGGTGGAGGGGAGAATTCACCAATTCATGGAGCGATGCATCAACCCATTCATCACCCGTGACCATTATCCCAACCACGCCTGTGACCGCTTCATGGCATTGCTCGGAGGATGGGCGGACGTGGGAAGCCACCTTCGCTGGCCTTACCGCTCGATTCCGGAGGAACTCGTCCCTAAGGTACGCAAGGAAGGGCATAGGATTCTTCCCGAGTTCTTTGATTCATCCATCTAATCACTTACGATTCATTTACAACATCTAATCATGAAACATCTAATTACATTACTACTTGCCCTATGGGCAGGCTCCTGCCTTCATGCGCAGGCATCGCAAGAAAAGACCATCGACGTATTCAAGAAAGGCGAGAGTGGCTATAATTGCTTCCGTATTCCCGCAATTGTACGCTGCGCTCCCAACACCCTGTTGGCGTTCGCCGAGGCGAGGAAAAACAGCTGCTCCGACACGGGTGATATCGACCTTGTTGTAAAACGCTCGGAGGATGGAGGAAAGACTTGGGGACCCATCATTTTGGTTTGGGAAGATGGTGACAATGTTTGCGGGAATCCTTCCCCAATCGTTGACGAGAAGACAGGGAACATTGTTCTACTCAGTTGCTGGAATCTTGGGGAAGATCATGAGAAGCAAATCATTGATGGCACCAGCAAGGACACGCGCCGAGTGTATGTGCTCCATTCGGACGACCAAGGTAAGACTTGGTCCAAGCCTACCGACATCACTGCCTCTGTGAAAAAAACGAACTGGACTTGGTACGCTACCGGCCCTTGTCACGGTATTCAGTTGAGAGGTCCGAAGCATGAGGGAAGAATGGTCATGTCATCTAACCACATGGAAGCCGGCACGAAAGCGTTTCGCTCCCAGCTGATCTATTCGGATGACCAAGGCAAGACTTGGAAATTGGGCGCTGTAGTGAGTAAACCGGGCGGTAACGAAAGTAGCGTCGTAGAACTGTCTGATGGACGGCTGATGCTGAATATGCGCAACTATAATAGAGAAGAGAGCAAGACTCGCTCGTTCGCCATCAGTGATGATGGTGGCCAAAGCCTGTCAGATATGCGCTATCTGCCCGAGTTGATTGAGCCGATTTGCCAAGGGAGCACCCTCAATCTATCAGAAGAGGGGAGGCCGGGTAAACGAATCCTGTTCTCTAACCCGGCATCCACCGACAAGCGGATCAAGATGACCATCCGCCTCAGTGAAGATAACGGGCAGACTTGGCCATACGCTTACTTGGTACATGAAGGGCCGAGTGCCTATTCTGATCTTGTTGATTTAGGTAACGGGAACGTAGGATTACTCTATGAATATGGAAAGGAGAATCCCTACGAGCGAATCGGTTTTGTGACAATTCCGGTCGAAGAACTAAAAAAGAAATGATATGAAAGCGATTTTCTTGGCCTTTTTCTGGATATTGGGCGCCTCGCTTCAGGCGCAAGAGGTAGAACGGATTACGTTGGCCAAAGACGCGACGGATGAGGCTATCCTACACGTATATAAACCTGCGGGGAAAGACGGGCAGACTCCCGCCGTGTTGATCTGTCCCGGAGGTGGATACCGGAGGCTTGCCCTTGACCGTGAGGGGCATGATATGGCCAAATGGTACGTCTCCAACGGAATCTTGGCAGCGGTGCTGGAATATCGAATGCCGCAGGGACGGAACGAGGTGCCTCTGAATGATGCAGAGAAGGCGATTGCTCTGATGCGTGCGAATGGGAAACGTTGGAAAATCGATACGGGGAAAGTCGGTGTCGTAGGCTCCTCGGCGGGAGGGCATCTTGCTGCCTCGTTGAGCACTTTGGTAGCAGATGAGCATCGTCCGAACTTCGCTATCCTTTATTACCCGGTGATCAGTTTGGAAGACGACTTGGCGCATCAGGGCTCTAAGCACAATCTTTTGGGTGAGAAAGCGGAAGACATTGAAATAGTGCGTCACTATTCCCTGCAATACCAAGTGGATGACAAAACCCCTCGCACTCTGCTTTTGCTTAGCGACGACGACAAGGTGGTGCCGCCCTTGAATTCTATTAGGTATTATTCGGCCTTGAAAGAACACCATATCCCGGCCTCTCTCTACCTTTTCCCACAAGGAGGGCATGGCTGGGGGATCAAATATGATTTCTCGTACTATCAAGAAGTAAAAGATTTGATCCTAAAATGGCTTACACAGGCTGAGGTTTTGACAAGATAACGGAGATAGCTATGAGACCTCACCTTCTATCTTTATTCGTGTTGGCGTTACCCTATTGGGCGAATGCCCAACAGGAGAAAAAGAATGTGCTTTTCATTTTCATAGACGATCTCAGACCTGCGTTGGGATGTTATGGCGATTCGTTCGCCATAACGCCTAACTTGGATGCCTTTGCCGAGAAGTCCTTCTTGTTCGAGCGGGCATATTGCCAACAGGCATTGAGCGGTCCTTCACGTGCCTCGCTGTTGACCGGCTTACGTCCGGACGAGATTGAGGTGACCGATTTAGAGACGCATTTCCGTTCGAAACATCCGGACATAGTGACGCTTCCACAGCTTTTCAAGCACAATGGCTATGAGTCGATAGGAATAGGGAAGGTGTTTCACGGAAGTCGCAGGACACAGGACACGATTTCGTGGTCGTCTCCACCGTTGTACAATCTCTCCATTAAGAAAGAGGAATATACCTTGCCGGAAAACAGACACGGGAAGAAAGCGGCTGCCATCGAGATTGCCGAACGTCCGAACATGGATTTTCGAGACGGGCAGGTTACCGTGGAAGCTTTACGTCGATTAGATACCTTGGCTTCCCGTCAACAACCATTCTTCTTGGCGGTAGGGTATATAAAGCCTCACCTGCCTTTTAGCATGCCCAAGCGATTCTGGAACTTATATAATGAAAAGGATCTTGTCATTGCTGACCCGCAAGTGGAGGAGCGTCCGCAAGGTACGCCGTCTCTTGCTTTCCACAATTGGCAAGAGCTGCGTGGATATACCGATATCCCTGCCCAAGGGCCTCTATCTTCTGCTAAGAAGAAGGAATTAAGGAAAGCTTATTACGCTTGTATCAGCTTCATTGATGAACAGGTTGGTGCGCTTCTTTCCCGACTGAGGACACTGGGGTTGGAGCGGAATACGATTGTTGTTATCGTAGGAGATAATGGCTTTCATCTCAACGAGCAGGATATTTGGGGAAAATCTACGAATTTTGAGTTGGATTGCGCAGTGCCCTTATTGATTTACACTCCGGAGCATTGGCGAAAATCTCGACGGCTTCCGCAGATCGTGGAGCTGCTTGATCTCTATCCTACTCTCGTCGATTTATGCGGATTGACCCCGCTCCATAAACTGTCCGGTCGAACCTTGCGTCCGTTGTTCGAAGGCAGGGATTCATGGAACAACATAGCCTTCAGCCAATTCCCTCGTCCCTATGCGGCGATATCCAATGCCATGAGACAGACTCACATGGGCTATACCGTTCGTACCCCTGAATGGCGTTATACCGCTTGGTATAATCTGGCAACTCAGAGCCTGCAATTCTCGGAACTTTACCGGATGATGGGTACAAGTATTGAGCGTGAGAATCTCAGCGGTTTGCCGGCATATAGAAGTATAGAGCGTGAACTGCAAACCATGATTGAAAATTACAGAAAACAACATTAAAACAGTTTTTCCCATGAGAAACACCTTACTTTTCATTATTTTGGTATGCTGTTTGTCTGCATGTGGTAATCATACACATCCGCTGACGGCACAGATAGAATATCCGGTACTGCCGGTATTGGCTCAAAAAGCGACAAACCCGGTTATGAAGATCAAACTGATCCGGGGAGAATCGGACAAAAAGTACGCTTTGCGTGAGATCGTGCTTAACCTGAATGGCACGACTGATCTTTCTGACATTGAGACGATAGATCTCTACTCCGCTAATGATAAGAATCTTCTTGATCCTGCGCAATTATTAGGATCCGAGAAGCCCGATACTCCGGAGGTTCGGATTAGTTTGAATCAGTCGATTCAGACTGATACTTTTACGCTTTGGGTATCTTTTCACCTTAAGGAAAAGGTGGATTTAACGCATCGCTATCAAGCAGTTTGTACGGGTATCCAGACAGACAACGGATGTGTTTCGCTTACAGGGGAAGATCCTGTAGCCTTGCGTGCTGGGGTAGCAGTAAGGCAACACGGGCAAGACGGAGTACATACTTCTCGTATACCAGGGCTCACCACTTCCAAGAACGGAACCTTATTGGCCATTTTCGATGCTCGCTGGGATAGTTCGCGTGATTTGCAAGGCGACATTGATATTTGCCTGCATCGAAGTCTTGACGGTGGGCAGAGTTGGCAACCGATACAGACCGTGCTTGACCAAGGTGAATGGGGCGGTATGCCGGAGAAATACAATGGGGTGAGCGATGCGAACATCCTCGTGGATGAGCGAACCGGAGCTATCTTCGTGGCTGGCCTGTGGATGTATGGCGTATTGGACGGAGAAACGGGCAGGTGGGTACCTGGGTTGACACAAGACAGTACCCGCTGGATTCACCAATGGCGAGCGAAAGGATCACAACCGGGTTTTGGGGTGAAAGAAACGTCCCAGTTTTTGATTACCAAAAGTACTGACGACGGAGTGACCTGGAGCGAACCAATTAATATCACCCGGCAGACCAAGCGGCAGGAATGGTGGTTGTTCGCTCCGGCTCCCGGTCATGGAATTACTCTGCGCAACGGTACTTTGATATTTCCTACGCAGGGCCGCGACGAGAATGGAGTTGCTTTTTCCAACATTACTTGGAGCAAGGACGGAGGTAAGAGCTGGATAACCAGTGAGCCTGCCTATACCAATGTAACCGAGTGTATGGCAGTGGAACTGACCGACGGGAGTGTCATGCTGAATATGCGCGACAACCGTAATCGAGGGAACAAGGAAGAGAACGGTCGGCGTATCTGCGTGACAAAAGATCTTGGGAAGACCTGGACTGAACATCCTACCTCGCGAAAAGCATTAATCGAACCTACCTGCATGGCTAGCATACACAGACATATCTATCACCAAGGCGGACAGGAAAAGTCAATCTTGCTGTTCGTAAATCCGGAAGCATACGCCACTCGCGACCATATTACGTTGAAGGTGAGTTACGACGATGGAAACTCTTGGCCCGACGAATGTAAAATCCTGTTGGATGAGTATAGGGGAAGGGGGTACTCTTGCATCACCTCGGTGGATGAGCAGACAATTGGCATTCTATACGAGAGTAGCCAAGCCGACATGGTGTTTCAGCAGGTCAAGCTCAACGAGTTATTACCAACAGTTCTAACTCCAAGGAAAGAATAGTCACTACCTATTTATTAGTGAGAACCCTCGCCTTGCTATAATCTACCAAAGAACGGTGTGGTGAGGTTTCTGTCTTTTCCTGATTTTGCCACCAATGTACTACCTTAGCAGAGGAGATAGTACATTGGCGGCGAAAAAAAGAATCTGTTTTAACGCACCGCAATTTCGGCTACGCCCATGGTCTCACCTGGCTGCACCATACGTACGGCTTTCATCTGGAGATAGCGTGTACGAACGGGCGTGAAATAGACCGATTGCATCACAGGATTATTGCGGATATTGGAAAATTCGCCGGATTTTATTGGTTGGAAAGACTTCCCGTCAGACGAGACGGAAAGTTCATAATGGGAAACCAATCCCTTGCCGGGCGTACTTTGGTCAGGCAAGTAATAGAAGGAAGCCACTTGGCGTTCCCCACCCAAATCAAGAATCAGCGCGTCACCTGAAGCGAAATAGGTCGTTTGTTCATCGTGGTCGGAAGCCGCCTTGGCCTCATCAGACTGTACACCGGACAAAGTGAAGGGAAGGCTTTCCATGCGGGGCGAAGCCTTTACATAGTAAACGTCAGCATCAGCCCCCGCGTCATAGACTGCTATCTTATTGATGCACAAAGGACCACGGGCATCGGTGAAACGTACCCTGATGCCGTCTGACTCCACGCTACGGAAACGCAGCAAGCGTTTATAGCCTACGGTAGTCGTTTCTTCATTCAAGCTGACAGGCAACCACTGTCCGGAGGCATCACGATACTCTACCGTGAAAGCTTTCACGCGCTGACCCAACGGTATGTATTCTTGCAACATCATGCGGTTCATGCGAACCGGTGTCGGAAATGAAAAAGTCACGTCTGCTGCTGTTACACTGTCTTCTGTCGCCCAATACGAGTCATAGTCATCATCCGTCAGTGCGGAAGCCACGTATTTTCCGCCACGTTCGTTGCTCACTTGGGGAACCATTCCCGTTACAAGGTCAGTTTTCAGTTCCTGCAACACCAATTGGCGGAACTGCACGGCATTGGCGGAATCTGTGGGGTGAATCAAACCCTCACGGTCTACCGGGAAATTGAGCAACAGGGTGCCATTATGTCCTACACTACGGTAATACAAGTCAAGCAACTGGCGGGGCGTTTTTACCTGGTCGTCTTGCTCGGGGTGATAGAACCAGCCCGGACGGATGGACACATCACATTCTGCTGCGACCCACTGGTCTCCGTCGGCGTGTCCGCTGGTCAGTTCGTAACTTTTGTCATAACCGGGGTAAACTTCGCCTTTGCGCAGGAAGGACCAGTTCGTAGCACCGGCAAATCCACTCTCATTACCCACCCAGCGGCATCCCGGCCCTCCGTCGGAAAATACCACGGCCTGTGGCTGGATACTGTCCAGCATGGCAAAGATGCGAGGGTAATCGTAATACGTGCGGCGGTCAATAGTGCGTGCTTCTTTGGTTCCTCCATACCAGCCGTCACCACCGTTCGCCCCGTCAAACCATACTTCAAAAACTTCGCCATAACGGGTCATCAGGTCGCGAAGTTGGGCGTGGAAATAATCCACGTAAGCAGGCGTTCCGTAATCGGCATGGTGACGGTCCCAAGGAGAAAGGTAAACGGCAAACTTCAGTCCATACTTGCGGCAAGCAGCGGCCAGCTCACCAACCACATCGCCCTTGCCATTTTTGTAAGGAGAATTGGCTACCGTATAATCCGTGCCCTCAAACGGCCAAAGGCAGAAACCGTCATGGTGCTTGGCTGTCAGGATAACGCCTTTCAGGCCGGCCGCTACAAACGTGCGCGCCCATTGCTCACAATCCAATTTGGTAGGGTTGAACATCTCGGCAGGCGTATCGCCATAGCCCCACTCCCGGTCATTGAACGTATTCAACCCGAAATGGATAAAAGCATACGTTTCCATCTTCTGCCATTCCACTTGTTTGGATTCCGGGATGGGAAGTACCGCTTCCGGGGCTTTTACCTCAGCCGTAGAACAGGCAACCAACAACACCCCAATCATCAGACTTAAGCCTGAATACATCAAAAGTTGTTTAATCTTCATGGTACTACTATTTAAATGGTTATAAAATAATCGTCTTATGTTCCGCTATCGAAACCTTAGACCAAGGTGTGACCGAAGTCCATAACGACACGTGCTGTGAGGCGTTCGCCACACGAGTCTTAGTCCTTATATCGAACTTCCGTCTGCTACAAATCGGTCTCCGCTTGCATTTACCGCCAGTCTCCGTTCGCCTTGATGAGTTCTACGAGCTTGTCTACGGCTTCGGCTTCGGGAATGTTCTTTTCGATGCACTCTTTTCGCTTGTAGAGGCTGATTTTGCCGCGTCCGGCACCCACGTAGCCATAGTCGGCGTCGGCCATCTCGCCCGGGCCGTTGACGATGCAGCCCATGATGCCTATCTTCAGCCCCTTGAGGTGGGCGGTGGCGGCTTTGATGCGGGCGATGGTGCCGGACAGGTCGTATAGCGTGCGGCCGCAGCCGGGGCAGGAGATGTACTCCGTCTTGCTGGTGCGTAGGCGTCCGGCCTGCAGGATGCTGAAGGCGGTGGTATCTGCGGTCTCCGGGGTGATATTGCCCTGGTTGAAGAGGAAGATGCCGTCTGTGAGTCCGTCAAAGAGGAGGGCGCCCATGTCGGCGGAGGCTTTCAGCTGGAAGTCCTCCGTGCAATCCTCGGCATAGTGCTGGAAGTAAACGACGGGGTTCTTCAGCCCTTCCTGCATCAGTTGCAGTGCCAAGGCGCGCTGTTCGCCCAGACGGTTGGGGTGGTTGCTCTGCGCAATCAGGACGACTTCGGGGTGGTATTTCAGGCAAGCCAATACTTCTTCGTTCAGGCCCATGTAGGTAGTGAAGAGGAACTTCAGCGATGCCGTGCAGCCGCTCATGAGGAAGAGCTGGTCGGCCTTGAAGGCGGGCCAACAGTCCGATTGTCCCTGCCACAGGTCGGCGTCTACGATGTATTGCGGACCTTGCGGGCGGGTGTCGGGCAGGGTACGTCCTACATACACGTAGTCCGGCACGAACTGCGGGTCGAAGTCCATGTTCCCATCCAGTCGGGCGGAGATGACAACGGGCGGGTTTGTGCCTCCGATGTTGCGCACGGGCACGGTTTCGCGCCGTGTGGGGGCGAGGTAGCAGAACGCCGTGTCTTGCGGGCCGGGGATGTAGGGATGGCCTGTGCGGCGAGTGATGTAGTCCACCAATTTGCGTGCCACGGGTATCTCGGCTTCGGGCGCTTCGCTCAGGGAGACGCGGATGGTGTCGCCCAGCCCGTCAGCCAGCAGGGCACCGATGCCCAGGGCGGACTTGATGCGCCCGTCTTCGCCGTCGCCCGCCTCGGTGACGCCCAGGTGCAGGGGGAAGTGCATGCCTTCCCGCTCCATGGTGGCTGCGAGCAGGCGGACGGTGCGCACCATGACGACGGCATTCGACGCCTTGATGGAGATGACGACGTCCGTAAAGTTTTCGTCCACGCAGATGCGCAGGAACTCCATGCACGACTCTACCATGCCTTCGGGCGTGTCGCCGTAGCGGGACATGATGCGGTCAGACAACGAACCGTGGTTCACGCCGATGCGGATGGCGGTGTGGTTCTCCTTGCAGATGTCCAGGAAGGGGACGAAGCGGTCTCGTATCTTCTGTAGCTCGCGGGCGTATTCTTCATCGGTGTACTCCAGGTGCTTGAAAGTGCGGGCGGCGTCCACGTAGTTGCCGGGATTGATGCGTACTTTCTCCACGTAGCGGGCGGCCACGTCGGCCACGCGGGGGTTGAAATGGATGTCTGCCACGAGCGGCACGGTGCAGCCTTGGGCGCGCAGGGCGGCGTTGATGTTACGCAGGTTTTCGGCTTCCTTGGTGCCTTGGGCGGTGAGGCGCACGTATTCGCCACCGGCTTCGACGATGCGCTTGATTTGCTCCACGCTGGCAGCGGTGTCCAGCGTGTCAGTGTTAGTCATGCTCTGTACACGGATGGGGTTGCCGCCTCCCAAGGGGGTGGCACCGATGTGTACTACGTTTGTTTCCCGGCGGGAATAGTTGAATAAATCCACTTTTTTAATGGTTAATGATTAATGATAAATGGTTAATGGTTGATGGTGGGTTGGCTTTATTAACCATTGACCATTAACCATTCACCATTGAAATTAGTTGGTTTTGTACTCGTATTTCACTTCTTTCAGGTCCTCGTTGGCCTTGGTGATTTTCTTTTTCAGCCCTTCCTTGTATTCGGCCAGGGCTTTGGCCAGGGCTTCGTCGCCCAATGCCAGCATCTGCACGGCCAGGATGGCGGCGTTCATGGCACCGTCGATGGCTACCGTGGCCACGGGAATGCCGGGAGGCATCTGGATGATGGAGTAGAGGGCATCCACGCCGTCGAGCACGGAGCCTTTGACGGGCACGCCGATGACGGGCAGCGTCGTGTTGGCGGCTATGACACCGGGCAGGGCTGCGGCCATGCCGGCGGCGGCTATGATGACTTTGATGCCGCGTGCGGCGGCGTTCTTGGCAAAGGCCTCCACCGCTTCGGGCGTGCGGTGAGCCGAGAGGGCGTTCATTTCGAACGGGATGTGAAAGTCGTTGAGCAGTCCGGCGGCTTTCTCCATGACGGGCAGGTCGGACGTGCTGCCCATGATGATGCTTACGATGGGAGTCATTTGGTTAATGGTCAATGGTGAATGGTTAATGATTAATGGTTAATGGTTAATGATTAATGGTCAATGGTCAATGGTCAATGGTCAATGGTTAATGCAGTGCTTTGATATCAGTTCCGCATTAACCATTGACCATTAACCATTAACCATTAATAAGCGCCTTGTAGGCTTCGGCGTCGAGCAGGCTGTCGAAGTCGGCGTCGTCAGCGGGCTTTATCTTGATGAGCCAGCCTTCGCCATAGGGGTCTTGGTTGACGAGTTCGGGCTGGTCGGCCAGGGCTTCGTTCTGTTCCAGCACTTCGCCTGAGACGGGGATGAAGAGGTCGGAGATGGTCTTTACGACTTCGATGGTGCCGAACGTGTCGCCGGCGGCCAGTGTCTCGCCTTCGGTCTGGATGTCAACGAACACGATGTCGCCCAGTTGCTCCTGTGCATAATCGGTGATGCCTACATAGGCAATGTCGCCTTCCTGGCGAATCCATTCATGATCCTTGGTGTACTTCACGTTAGTCGGAATGTTCATAATCTTTAGTTTTAGAGGTTTACACTATAATTATTTATACAAAATATTCTTTTTTTGTCTAATAACTGAATAACAAGTGGCGGAAGAAGAAGTAGAAGCTGTTGGCCACGGGATGGAGCACCATCAGGGCGCAGATTAGTCCCACGGCAAAGCCTCCCAGAACTTCGCCCAGCGTGTGATGCCCTAAGATGATGCGCGCTGTGCCCAGCACACCGGCCGCCAGGATGAACACGCAGAGCCACCACACAGGGTTGTAGCCGAATAGGGCGCTGAAGGCCACTAAGCCTCCGATGACAGCTCCCGCTCCCGCCATGTGCTCGCTCAGTTTCCACCGCAGGTTGACGGCGATGCTGATGACCATCATGATGAGCGCCGCCAGGATGATGCCGCTCATGTACCACGGAATGTTCAGGCGATTCATCATCAGCAGGCAGAAGACGTAAGAGACGGCGGTGAGGAAGAAGGGAACGTAGCGATTCCTGCGTTCGCCCAGTTCCCGCACGCTGAAGCCGTTGATTTTTCGGAAGATGAAGATGGTCAGAGCCGGCATCAGGATGGTGAAGCAGCAGACAATGCCCAGCACAATGAGCTTGTAGGCCAGTGGCATGATGCTGAGGTAGGAGAACAGAAACAGTACCAGGAAAGCCACGAAGGGGATGGAGAATGGGGTGAACAGGGCCGATACCAGTCGGGCCGTCCGGATCAGTGTCTTTTCTTCTATGAGGTGCGTTTCCATTCTTTGCTTTCTATTATATATATGTATATGGTTCATGTGATAGGGTTCCCGTTATTTTCGCAGACGAGCCACGGGGATGTTCAGCTGCTGACGGTATTTGGCCACGGTGCGTCGGGCTATCGGATAGCCCTTGGCGGCCAGCATTTCGGTCAGCTCGTCGTCGGTGTAGGGCTTCTTCTTGTCCTCGCCGTCGACACATTCCTTCAGTACCTTCTTGATTTCGCGCACGGACATTTCTTCACCGTCTTCCTTCGTGTAGCTGTCGCTGAAGAAGAACTTCAGGGGATAGATGCCGTAGTTGGTCTGCACGTACTTACTGTTGCTTACGCGCGAGATGGTCGATATGTCGAGCCCTGTCCGTTCGGCCACGTCCTTCAGAATCATGGGGCGAAGCAAAGATTCGTCGCCTTCCTCGAAGAAGGGGCGTTGCAGGTCGATGATGGCCTGCATGGTGGTCAGTAGTGTGTGTTGCCGTTGCTTCACGGCATCGATGAAGCCCTGCGCGGCGTCCATCTTCTGCTTCAGGAAGAGCATGGCGTCTTTGGACTCCTTCGATTGGTTGGCCTTGTTTTTGGTGTGTTCTTCCACCATCTCGGAGAAGTCGCGGCTGATGCGCAGCTCGGGCACGTTGGGGTTGTTCAGCGAGAGGTTGATGGTGCCGTCGTCTTCGGTTTCGACGATGAAGTCGGGCACAATCTGTTGCAGGTTCTTACCCACGGCTTCGCCTAGCGAGGCGCCGGGACGTGGATTGAGCTTGCAGAGCTCCTTGACGGCCTGTTCGAGCTTGTCTTCGTCAATGCCGAGCTTTTGCTTTATTTTGTCCCAGTGTTTGCGGGTGAATTCCTCGTAGCAGTCGTTGATGATGGCGGTCTCCAGCTGCAGGAGGCTGTCGTCGGCCTTGAAGGGTAGTTGCTCCCGCTTGTGGCGGAGCTGGATGAGGAGACATTCGCGCAGGTTGCGTGCGCCAAGTCCGGCCGGCTCGAAGTCCTGTATCACGCGCAGAGCCTCCTCCAGTTGTTGGGGAGTGGTTTCGATGCCCGAGTAGATGGCCAGTTCGTCGGCGATGCTGTCCAGCGGCTTGCGCAGGAGACCATCGTCATCGAGGGAGCCGATGAGGTATTCGGTCAGTTCACGCTGATGAGGAGTGAGGTTTCGTTCGCCCAGCTGTTCCTTCAGGGTCTCGTAGAAAGAGGTGGAATCGGAGAAGGGGATTTCTTCCGCCCGCTCTCCGCGGCTGCGATTGTTCTCCTGAAGTTTATAGTCGGGAATATCGTCTTCGGTGAGGTAGTCGCTCAGCGAGTCATAATCGGTGCTTCCGCCGTCTTCTTCGCTGATGGTAGACTCGTCGGCGGTTCGCACGTCTTCCTCCTCCGTGTGGCTGTCCTCGCGTCCTTCTTCGAGGGCGGGGTTCTCCAGCAGTTCGGCTTTCACGCGGTCCTCCAGCTCCACTGCAGGAAGTTCCAGCAGCTTCACTACCAGAATTTGTTGGGGCGAGAGTGTCTGTATCTGTTGCTGCGCCTGAGTCTGTATCTGTTTTGAGCTTTGAGCCATGTTCTTCTTATTTACGCTACAAAAGTAATGAATAGTTCCGTAACTCGAAATTTTCTTCGCTTGATATTTCGTGCGAATAGGCGTAGGGTCTTTCGTGTTGCTTCTTTGGTGGGCTCTATGTTTTTGTTTCGATGTTCTCTTTGTTGTCTATTATATGTAATCGTGTTTAGAAGTAAGTTTTCTATTTCTTTCACAAATTGTTCTGATTATTAAGTATATAACTATTATTAACATGATAAAAGTTTCCCGAAATAGAAAACTTTCTGATGTAATTGATAACTTTGCGTCGACCGAAATAGATAAGATTTGATACACTTTAATTATTCAGAATATGATTCAAACCGTCGTCAAACGTGATGGTCGCATAGTCGGCTTCAATGAAGAGAAGATAGCCAGTGCTATCCGTAAAGCCATGCTTCATACTGACAGAGGTGAGGACTTGTCGCTCGTTCGTCAGATAGCCGATCGCATATCCCAGCGCGGAGCGTCCCAGATGAGTGTAGAGGAAATCCAGGATTTGGTGGAACTGGAGCTGATGAAGAGTAGCCGTAAAGACGTGGCACAGAAATACATCGCTTATCGCAACCAGCGCAGCATTGCCCGCAAGGCCAAGACGCGCGACATTTTCCTGGAAATCATCAATATCAAGTCAAACGATATCACCCGTGAGAATGCCAACATGAACGCCGATACTCCTGCGGGCATGATGATGAAATTTGCCAGCGAAACCACTAAACCGTTTGTGGACGACTACCTGCTGAGCGAAGAGGCATTGAAGGCGGTGAAGGGGAATTACCTGCATATTCACGACAAGGATTACTATCCTACGAAGAGCTTGACGTGCGTGCAACATCCGTTGGATAACATTCTGACCCACGGCTTTTCGGCGGGACATGGCGAGTCACGTCCCGCCAAACGCATTGAGACGGCCAGTATCCTGGGTTGCATCTCTTTGGAGACCGCGCAAAACGAGATGCACGGCGGGCAGGCCATTCCGGCTTTCGACTTCTACCTAGCACCTTACGTCCGCTATAGTTACATCGAGGAAATAAAGACATTGGAGCGTCTGAACGGGGCGGATTACTCGCATCTCTATTCGCGGGACATTGACGACTACTTGGCGAAACCTTTGGACGGTCTTTGCGAAGACGAACGGTGGGTGCAGCATGCCATCAATCAGACGGTTGCCCGTGTGCATCAGGCGATGGAGGCTTTCATACACAACATGAATACTATCCACTCCCGTGGAGGAAACCAAGTGGTGTTCAGCTCTATTAATTATGGTACGGACACCTCGGCCGAAGGACGGTGCATCATCCGTGAATTACTAAATAGTACCTATCAGGGCGTAGGCAACGGGGAGACGGCTATCTTTCCCATCCAGATATGGAAAAAGAAACGGGGCGTCAGCTACCTGCCCGAAGACCGTAACTATGACCTCTATCAACTGGCCTGCAAGGTCACGGCGCGCCGTTTCTTCCCAAATTTCCTGAATCTGGACGCCACCTTCAATCAGAGTGAAGATTGGAAAGCTGATGACCCTAAGCGCTATCTGCACGAAGTCGCCACGATGGGGTGCCGCACCCGTGTGTTTGAAAACCGTTTTGGTCCCAATACTTCTATTGGACGGGGCAACCTGTCTTTCTCTACCATCAATATTGTGCGCCTGGCGATTGAGTGCAGGGATATAACCAACCCGGAGGAACGCATAGCCGCTTTTTTTGCCAAACTTGACCACATGCTGGAGATTACGGTACGTCAATTGCACGAACGCATGGAGTTCCAAAAGACCGCTTATGCCAAGCAATTCCCTTTGCTGATGTCTTCCTTATGGTTGGGATGCGAGAAGCTGAAACCGAACGATACCATTGCCCCGGTCATCAATCAAGGGACTTTGGGTATTGGCTTCATCGGATTGGCCGAGTGTCTGGTAGCTCTTACGGGCAAGCATCACGGTGAGTCGGACGAAGCTCAGGCGTTGGGCTTGAAAATCATTACCTACATGCGCGACCGTGCCAATGAATTCTCGGAGAAATATCAGCATAACTACAGCGTGTTGGCCACACCGGCGGAAGGCCTGGCCGGAAAATTTACCCGTGTCGACCGGAAGGACTTCGGAAGCCTGCCCGGTATTACTGACCGCGATTATTACACCAATTCCAATCACGTGCCCGTATATTATAAATGTAGCGCACGCCACAAAGCCGAAGTGGAGGCTCCTTACCATGACTTGACTCGTGGAGGCCATATCTTCTACGTGGAGATGGATGGGGACGCCACGCACAATCCCGAAGCCATCATGCGCATTGTGGACATGATGGATTGTTACAACATGGGCTATGGCTCGGTGAACCACAACCGTAATCGCTGCATGGATTGCGGTTATGAGAATTCTACTCCTAATTTGGATGTGTGTCCCAAGTGCGGAAGCGGCCGCATCGACCGCTTGCAACGCATTACCGGTTATTTGGTAGGCACAACCGACCGCTGGAATAAAGCGAAATTAGCGGAATTAAACGACCGTACGACCCATCAATAAATTACGGTGCTTTATGTTGTCTATACTTGATATATTGGAAGATACTACGGTGGACGGACCTGGTTTCCGCACGGCCATTTATGCCGCAGGGTGTCCCAACGCTTGTCCGGGATGCCACAATCCGGAGTCGTGGGACATACGACGTGGCCGCCTGATGAGTACGGAAGAAATATTGTATAAGGTACTTGATGACCCGTTCGCCGATGTGACGTTTAGCGGAGGCGACCCGATGTTCCAACCAGAAGGATTTGCCGAATTGGCGCAGGCCATCAAGGCGAAAAGCCGTAAGAACATTTGGTGTTACACGGGCTATACGTTCGAGCAATTGTTGTCCAACCCACGTCAAAGAGAGCTGTTGCAATATATAGATGTGTTGGTGGACGGACGTTTCCGGCAGGAGCAGCGGGACGAGAGTTTGCGTTTTCGCGGGAGCAGCAACCAGCGGCTGATAGATGTTCCGGCTTCTCTTCGTGCGCAGAAGGCCGTTGCTTATCATTGTGCCTTGTAAAAAAGCTATATATCTTTGTCTCTTGTAAATAAACTGCTACCTTTGCAGCCCGAATGGCTCTATGTGAGGGTTCATTATAAAAATAATAACAAAAAGAATGTCAATGAAAAAGGTATGTCCGCGTTGCGGCGCCGCCTTCGACTGTTTGCATGACGAAGATATTCGTTCTTGCCATTGCGCTTCAGTAGAATTGGACGACCGCATGCGTAACTTTTTGAAAGAGAATTATTCGGATTGCTTGTGCCACTCGTGTCTGGAGGAAATCAAGCAGAGTTTTGAGGAGACTGGAGAAGCTTCTGTACTCCAGCCCAACGAGATCAAGAAAGTATTGGTAGCCAACCGCGGTGAGATTGCTATCCGCATCATGCGCTCCTGTCGTGAGATGGGCATTGCCACCGTGGCAGTGTTCTCGGAAGCGGATCGCACGTCACACCACGTGATGTATGCGGACGAGGCTTATCTGATAGGTCCTGCCGCCGCCAAAGACAGCTACTTGTGTATTGATAAGATTATCGAGGTGGCCAAGTTGAGCAAGGCCAGTGCCATCCATCCGGGTTATGGCTTCCTGTCGGAGAATGCGGATTTTGCCCGCCGTTGCAAGGAAGAAGGCATTATTTTCATCGGCCCTTCGGCGGAGACCATGGAGGCAATGGGCGATAAGATCAAGGCCCGTCTGCGCATGATGGAGGCCGGAGTGCCGGTTGTTCCGGGTACCGCCCAACCTTTGCAAAGCGCGGAAGAGGCCGTTCGCGTCTGCAATGAGATTGGTTATCCCGTCATGCTGAAAGCTTCGATGGGCGGTGGTGGAAAAGGTATGAGACTGATACACGAGGAGTCGGAAGTCATAGAGGCTTATAACGCCGCCCGGTCCGAATCGTTGTCCTCGTTCGGGGATGACACCGTTTATTTGGAAAAATTCGTAGAAGAACCGCACCATATCGAATTTCAGATTTTGGGTGATAACTACGGTAATGTCATCCACCTGTTCGACCGTGAATGCTCCGTGCAACGCCGTAATCAGAAGATTGTGGAAGAAAGTCCTTCACCTTTCCTGACGCCCGAGCTGCGTCGCGAGATGGGCGAGAAGGCGGTGGCCGCGGCCAAAGCCGTCAACTACTCCGGAGCGGGAACCATTGAATTCCTGGTAGACAAATACCGTCACTTCTATTTCCTGGAGATGAATACCCGCCTGCAAGTGGAGCATCCGGTTACGGAAGAAGTGGTAGGCGTCGATTTGGTGAAAGAGCAAATTCGCGTGGCAAGGGGCGAAAGACTGCACTTGCGGCAAGAAGATCTGTCCCAGCGCGGCCATGCCATTGAGTGCCGCATCTGTGCCGAAGACACCGAAAACAACTTCATGCCTTCGCCGGGCGTCATCCACCAGATTGTCCGCCCCAGTGGAATTGGTGTCCGTGTGGACGGCTATGTATATGAAGGTTACGAAATTCCCATTTATTACGACCCCATGGTGGGCAAACTGATAGTATGGGCCACGACCCGCCATTTTGCCATCGAGCGTATGCGCCGTGTGCTCTATGAATACAAGATTACCGGCCTGAAGACCAATATCAATTACCTGCGCCGCATCATGTATGTGCCCGACTTCGTGAAAGGTACTTATGATACGTCTTTCATATCCAAGAACGCACGCATGCTGATACGTCATAACACGGATAATGAGAAGCTGGAGAATATGGCGGCTATTGCTTCCTATATAGATTACCTGATGAACTTGGAAGAGAATAAGAACCCGAACCAGACAGATAACCGTCCCATCAGTCGTTGGCGTGAATTTGGTTTGCAGAAAGGTGTTTTGAGAATTTAAAGAAAGGAGTGATTATGGAAATACGTATAGGAAACCGGACGGCCGAAATCTCCTTGGTGAGCAAAGTGGGCAATAAGGTGCAAGTAATGATTGACGGCAAATGTTACGACGTGGATGTGGTAATGGCCGAGAACGGCAGTTGCTCCATCCTGCATGAGGGCCTTTCGTATGACGCCCAATTGATACGCGAGGAAGGAGGCAAGCACTATGATGTGACCATGGCCTACCGTTCGTATCAGGTGGACATCATCGACACGCAAGCCAAGTACCTGCGCATGAAGCGCGGCGGAGATGAGCGTCAGGAGGACCAGATCGCCGCCCCGATGCCCGGAAAGGTAGTAAAGATTATGGCAAAGGAAGGCGACCGGTTGGCCGCCGGAGACATTGTGCTGGTCATTGAGGCCATGAAGATGCAAAGCAACTTCAAGGTGTCCGCGGATTGCGTGGTTGAGTCCATACTGGTGCAGGAAGGCGAGTCCGTCAATGCCGGACAGGTTTTGGTGAAACTCCAACTGATAGATAAACAAGAAAAATAAACGTATAGCGATATGACAAGAGAAGATATATATGCCCGCTTTGAAGAGAAGGACAAGAAGGCTTCGCTGGGAGGCGGAATTGACAAGATAGAAAAACAACATTTGCAAGGTAAGAAGACGGCGCGTGAACGCATCGAAGAATTGTTGGATAAAGGAACGTTCAACGAACTGGATAAATTCGTCATTCACCGTTGCGCCAATTTCGGCATGGAGAAGAAAGAAATTGCCGGAGACGGGATGGTGACCGGTTACGGAAAGATTGATGGGCGTCTGGTCTTTGTCTATGCCTACGATTTCACCGCGTTCGGTGGCTCATTGAGCGAGACCAATGCGGCGAAGATTGTCAAGGTGCAACAATTGGCGTTGAAGAACGGTGCTCCCGTCATCGCCTTAAACGACTCCGGTGGTGCCCGTATCCAGGAAGGAGTGAGCAGCCTGGCCGGATATGCGTCCATCTTCTATCAG
Source organism: uncultured Bacteroides sp. (assembly GCA_944319875.1). Taxonomy (GTDB): domain Bacteria; phylum Bacteroidota; class Bacteroidia; order Bacteroidales; family Bacteroidaceae; genus Bacteroides. Next base: position 13,093 of record CALUFR010000113.1, on the reverse strand, counting down.
AACACTATTGCGTCGGGAGTCATTCCCCAAATTTCTGCCATTCTGGGACCTTGTGCCGGAGGTGCTTGTTATTCTCCCGCCCTGACGGACTTCATATTCATGGTCAAGGAACAAAGCCACATGTTCATCACAGGACCGGATGTAGTAAAGACGGTTACGAATGAAGTGGTGGACAAGGAAGATTTGGGCGGTGCTTACGTGCATAGTGGCAAGAGCGGAGTGACTCATTTCGTTTGCAACGACGAGGACGAGACGCTGATGACCATCCGGGAGCTGTTGAGCTTCCTGCCTTCCAATAACATGGAGGACGCCCCGAAGGTGGCTTGCTCGGATGACATCCGCCGTACCGTAGAGTCCTTGCAAACCGTCATTCCGGAAGACCCCAACATCCCTTATGACATCAAGGATATCATTGAACCGGTATTGGACAATCAGTATTTCTTTGAAGTCATGCCCCACTTTGCCAAGAATGTCGTAATAGGCTTTGGCCGTCTTAACGGGCGTTCGGTGGGTATCGTAGCCAACCAGCCGGCTTTCCTTGCCGGTGTCCTTGATATTGACGCCAGTGACAAGGCGGCGCGTTTCATCCGCTTCTGCGATTGTTTCAACATACCTTTGATCACCTTTGAGGATGTGCCGGGTTTCTTGCCGGGTACCCAGCAGGAACATAACGGTATCATTCGTCACGGAGCCAAGATAGTATATGCTTATGCTGAGGCTACCGTGCCCAAGGTTACGCTGATTACCCGCAAGGCATACGGCGGCGCTTACATTGTGATGTCCAGCAAGCCGACCGGTGCGGATGTGAACCTGGCTTATCCGCAGGCAGAGATTGCCGTGATGGGAGCGGCCGGTGCCGTGAATATCCTTTACCGCAACGCTTCAGAGGAAGAGAAAGCCGGAATCATCCGTGATTACGAGGAAAAATTCTCCAATCCTTACCGGGCTGCCGAACGAGGCTTGATAGATGAGGTTATCATGCCGCGCGATACGCGTTACAAGTTGATTCAGGCGTTGGAAATGTGTCAGAACAAGAGTCAATCCAATCCGCCCAAGAAGCACGGCAATATGCCTCTTTGATGCTATTATTCTGAGGTTTTCAGGTTACTGCTTCGTTTTCTCGTTGAAAAAGCGTAAGTTTGCGGTAACCAATTAAAATGAATGAAATACCATGTTTTCAAAAGAGACTTATGTACAACGCCGGGCGCAGTTGAAGAAAACTGTCGGTTCGGGCGTGCTTCTGTTCCTGGGCAATGACGAACAGGGCCTGAACTACGAGGATAATACTTTCCGTTATCGTCAGGACTCAACTTTTCTGTATTATTTCGGCTTGTCGTTTGCCGGACTGAACGCTGTCATCGATATCGACGAGGACCGTGAGATAATCTTCGGCGATGAACTGACCATTGATTATATCGTGTGGATGGGGACGCAACCCACGTTGCATGAGAAAGCTTCTGCCGTGGGTATTGCGGATACCCGTCCGTCCGCCGACCTGATGCAATATCTGCATAAGGCGGTACAACGGGGACAGACCATTCACTACTTACCTCCTTACCGGGCCGAGCATAAACTGAAGCTGATGGACTGGCTGGGTGTGCCGCCTGCACGTCAGGAAGGTTCCGTGCCATTCATCCGTGCTGTCGTGGCGCAGCGTAACGTCAAGACGCCGGAGGAAATAGCCGAGATAGAGAAGGCGTGCGACGTAACGGCGGACATGCACATTGCCGCAACGAAGTTTATCCGTCCCGGTATGTATGAGTATGAAGTCGTGGCCGAGATGAACCATGTGGCCGAAAGCCATAATTGCGAATTGTCCTTCGCTACCATTGCTACCATCAACGGGCAGACGCTGCACAACCATTACCATGGCAATAAGATAGAAGCCGGGCAACTGTTTCTGATTGACGCCGGTGCCGAGCTTCCTTCGGGCTATTGTGGCGACATGTCATCTACCATCCCGGTAGACAAGACTTTTACGCCTCGCCAGCGTGCTGTTTACGAGATACAGAACCGTATGCATTTGGAAAGTGTCAAGGCGTTGCGCCCGGGCATTCCTTACATGGATGTGTATGACCTCTCGGCGCGGGTCATGGTAGAGGGTTTGAAAGACCTGGGACTGATGAAAGGTAATGCTGAGGATGCTGTACGCGAAGGTGCCCACGCTTTGTTCTATCCCCATGGCCTGGGGCACATGATGGGTTTGGATGTGCATGACATGGAGAACCTGGGTGAGATTTGGGTAGGCTACGACGGTCAGCCCAAGAGTACGCAGTTCGGTCGTAAGAGCCAGCGTCTGGCCATTCCTTTGCAGCCTGGATTTGTGCATACCGTGGAGCCGGGCATTTACTTCATTCCGGAACTGATAGACCTGTGGCGCGGACAGAAGAAGTTTACCGACTTCATCAATTATGATAAGGTGGAGGAATATCGTCACTTCGGCGGCATCCGCAACGAGGAAGATTACCTTATCACCGCCGACGGTGCCCGCCGCCTGGGTAAGAAAATCCCTCTGACACCGGACGAGGTGGAAGCTTTGCGCTGACATAAACAAACTATATTCTACAGAAAAACCGATGGAACTACAGACTGGACAAAAACACGCGCGGGTCGATGTAGCCGACGTGTTGCGCGGATTGGCGGTGGCGGGTATCATCCTGCTGCATTCAATTGAACACTTCAACTTTGCTTCCTATCCCGACGAGGCGGGCCGGAGCGCATGGCTGGCCTTTACAGACCGTGCCGTGTGGGATGGCCTCTTTTTCCTGTTTGGTGGTAAGGCGTATGCTGTGTTTGCCCTGCTCTTCGGCTTCAGCTATTTCATCCAGTATGACAACCAGCGCCTGCGCGGGCGTGACTTTCGCCTGCGCTTCTGTTGGCGCCTGGTGCTGTTGTTTCTCATCGGCAACTTGAACGCTTCGTTTTTCACGGCCGAGGTTTTGGTGCTCTATTCGTTAGTGGGCTTTATCCTTCCGTTGGTATGCCGCCTGCGTGACAAGTGGATTTTCTTGTTGGCCTGCGTGTTGCTCGTCCAGCCGCTACCGCTTTACTACGTCATCCGTGCCGCCCTCGACCCGGCGTTCGTGACGCCCGCTGTGCCTACGGCAGACCTGTGGGCAGCCACGTTCGAGGCGCAGAGCCACGGCACTTTTCTTGAGACCTTGCGCGTCAATCTGTGGGAAGGTCAGCTGGCCAGTCTGGCCTGGGCATGGGATAACGGACGTGTGTTCCAGACGGCGGCTCTCTTCCTTTTCGGCTATCTGATAGGCCGTCATGGGCTGTTTTTGGAAGACAAGCTGAAGTTTTGGAACAAGGTGCTGTGTGGTTCGCTCGTGGCTTTCTTCCCGCTCTACGGTTTGGGGAACATGCTGCCCGACTTCGTGCAGAACCCCTCGGTGCGCACGCCGTTGCTGCTCGTGGTGTCGTCGCTTTATAAGTTCGCTTTCATGCTGCTGCTTGTCTCCGCCGTGCTCAACGGTTACTATCGTACGCGCTTGAAGGAACGCCTGAACTACCTCATTCCCTATGGGCGCATGAGTTTGACCAATTACATCACGCAGAGCGTCATCGGATCCATGCTGTTCTATAACTGGGGCTTCGCTTTACACGACAAGCTGGGCGTCACGGCCAGTGTCTTGGTTGGCGCACTGATTTTCGTGGTGCAACTTGCTTTCTGTCGTTGGTGGATGCGCCGCCACAGCCACGGCCCGATGGAGTATCTGTGGAAGCGGGCGACGTGGCTGAAGTAGAGTCGGCAGGTCAAAGTCAGGCGTGCAACTCCAAGACGAAGCGCGCCCCCTTGGTGTAGCTTTCGTCCAGCGTCAAGGTGCCGTTCATGCGGATAGCTGTGAGGGAGCAGATGGGCAGTCCCAGTCCGTCGCCCTGCGTCAGATCCTTGATTTCGCTGAAGGGTTTGAAGAGGTGCGTGCGCTGTTCTTCGGAGATGCCGCAACCGGTGTCCGTCACGATGAACTGATGGGTGTGTGCGCCGCGTTTCTTGAAGTCGAGGGTCACTTTACCGCCGTCAGGCGTATGGTGAACCGCATTCTTCAGCAGGTGCGACAGAATGTGCTCCAGTGGTTCGGGGCATATCTTGACGCTTATCTTCGGGGCATTTACTGACAGTGTGAGTTCCGTCTTGTTTTCCTTCTGCACTTTGCTTATCACTGCTTCGCAGAAAGTATAGACGTTCTTCTCCTCGGTTTCGTAGGGCTCGGACAGTGTCTGCTCCAACTCGGAGAGCTCTTGGATGTGACGGGAGAAATCTCTCAGGGCTTGCACGCCCGGCTGACGTCCGTCGAGAGTATCCAGCGTGGGCTCCATCTGTGCCGAGATGTTCCGGATGAATTGTGCTTTCAGTTCGTTGTGTTCATTGGCCACGGTGATGGCTTTCTTCTGCTTGCGGGTCAGGACGATGTAGCGGAGCAGGATTATTACGGTAAAGATGAGAGCGGCTGCCAAGATGACTGCCAGGGCGCAGAGTCCCATGATGAGGTATTGCTTGGCGGAGAGGGAACTTTCCTTTTCGCTGATGGTCCGGAGACTCGTGTCGTATTTTTGTTTCAGTGTGTCATACTTGCTTAGAGCTTCGGCAGCCTGCTGGCGGTTGCTTTCTTCTATCAACTGCTTGACGGCTGCATCGCCTTTGGCGTTCTGTCGCAAGGTGTAGAAATAAGCGGCCTTCGTATAGAGCAAGTCGGTTTTCAGAGAGTCATCGGCTGATTTTTGTGCGGCCTCTTCCAGCAGTCCGAGCTGCGTTTTGGCGTTGCCGCTTTTGCCCATGTTCAGATATATGCGCATCCGTTCCTTGATGATGGAATAGCGCAGAACCGGCAGTCCCTTCCCCGTATTCTTTTCACCGGTGGCCACGGTTTGCTCAGCGTTGGCCAGCACGTCGAAAGCCTCTTTGTAATAGTTCTCGCGATGGTAGAGGGCGCTGGCGTTCACGCCGCATGCTACTGCCAGTTCATACTGGCCTTCAGCGGCAAAGGCGTTGTAGGCCTTCAAAAATAAGTATCGTGCTGTGATGTACGAATGTTTGTCCAGATTTTCTTGAGCCTGCTTCATCAGGTCAGCGGCACGGTCTTGTGCATGGCTGTGACCGCACAGACAGAAAGCGGCCACAAGCCCGATTAAAAGTATCTTTTTCATACAGATATTGTTTTGTTGCGTGCAAAGGTAAGCAAAATCTGATAGGCTGTATGAAATAGATGGAAAAAGATGGCTGTCTGTTTCAATATTTGAAGCTGCTGCCTCCCAAAAACTCGCGTAAGAGCGAGGTAGGAGGTATCTCTTTGTCCTGCACGGGCGTAAAGTACTTGATGAACTTCAGCAGGCGGTAAGCTTCCGCATATTCAGGACAATTGCGGGGAACACTGTTCAGGATGGGCTCGGCGTGGTAGCGCAATACGGCAAGTTCAAACAGCAGGGCGGAGTTGAACATCACGTTCGCATTCTCTTGATAGGGGAAAATCCATTTGTCTTCGCCCGCCCGCACGCTGGGCCAGCGCGAGATGGTTTCTTGTGCCGAACAACCCCGGTAGTTGTAGTCGCGGATAATGCGTCGTATCAGGCGGTTGTCAGTTGTGGGAATCCAGTTATGGTCATCCAGGGAAATGGTCGTCAACGCCGAGACGTAAATCTTGTATTTGTTTGCTTCGGGTATTTGGGGCGTGAGTTCCGGGTTCAAGGCATGTATGCCTTCCAGGATGAGGATGGTATGCGGGTCGATGCGCAGCCGGTCTCCGCGGAACTCCCTTTTGCCTGTGGTGAAATTGTAACGGGGCAGTTCCACTTCTTCACCTCTTAATAAAGCCTGCAATTGTTCATTGAAGAACTTGAGGTCGAGCGCATAGAGCGATTCGTAATCGTAATTGCCTTGGGCGTCACGTGGCGTGTCTTCGCGGTTGACGAAATAATCGTCCAGCGAGATGGGGTACGGGCGCAGGCCGTTGGTCATCAATTGTATGGTGAGGCGTTTGCTGAACGTGGTTTTACCGGAGGATGAGGGGCCTGATATGAGCACCAGTTTGGCTTGCTTCTCTTCTTCGACACGGTGGAAGATGTCATCCGCTATTTGGGCTATTTTCTTTTCCTGCAAGGCTTCTGCTACTTTGATAAGGTCTGTGGCATGTCCTCCCTGGCAGGCCAGGTTGAAATCACCCACGTTGCTCAATCCCATGATGTGGTTCCACCGCAGGTGTTCCTTGAACACGTCGAGCATTTTTTCCTGCTTCACCACTTCCTCCAGCACGTCGGGATTTTCTTTGTTGGGGATGCGGAGCAGCAGGCCGTCGTAATATTTCACAAGGTCGAATTGCTTGATGAATCCGGTGCTGGGCAGCAGGTTGCCGTAGTAATAGTCCACCGTGTCGCCCAACCTATAATAATAAGTATAGAGTGCCCCCGATGTCTCCAGCAGGCGCACCTTATCGTTCATCCCTCGTTCGCTGAACACACGTGCCGCCTCCGTGGCGTGGCATTCCACGCGGTGGAAGGGAATGTCTTCGGCCACAATCTCCAGCATCCGTTTCTTGAGAGCCTGCACGTCTTCCAGTTCGATGGGGCGGCCTATGCGCAGGTTGCAGAAGTAGCCTTTGGAGACGGGGTGCTCCACGTAGAGTTTGCCTTGGGGAAACAGTTCGGTGACGGCTTTGTATAAGATGAAGCAGAGTGTACGGACGTAGGTGCGCATGCCCGACGGGTCGCGCACGTCGAGGAACTCCACGTCTTTGTTGTTGTACACCCTGAAGTTCAGTCCTTCCGAGCGGTTATTGACCTTCGCGCTGACTACCTGGTAAGGAAAATCAAGGTTTAATCCGGAATAAATCTCTAAAAGACTGCTCCCGATGGGGAATTCTTTATAAATATGATTATTTTTGCAACAGATTTGTAACATATGTTTCATGACCGTCCTTTTTTTAAGTTTGATGGCATTAAAGATAGGGGTTATGGCGGATGGAACAAAGAAACCCTATAAATAATTAGAGGATGGAATATTCTTTTTATGATTTATTAAAGCTGCTCGGCTCGCTCGCCTTGTTTTTGTATGGTATGAAAATCATGAGCGAAGGGCTTCAGAAGTTTGCGGGCGACCGCTTGAGGCGTATCTTGACCGCAATGACCACCAACCGGGTGACCGGCGTATTGACCGGTATGCTGATTACCGCCTTGGTGCAGTCTTCTTCCGCCACGACGGTGATGGTCGTGAGTTTTGTCAATGCGGGCTTGCTGACCCTTTCCCAGTCCATCGGCGTCATCATGGGTGCCAACATCGGTACCACGGTCACGGCCTGGATTATCTCCGCATTGGGTTTCAAGGTAGACATTGCGGCTTTTGCCCTGCCTTTGCTGGCCTTCGGCATCCCGCTGCTCTTCTCGCAAAAGAGCAACCGCAAGTCGGTGGGTGAATTCATCTTCGGCTTTTCTTTCCTCTTTATGGGCTTGTCCATGCTGCAATCCAATGCACCGGACTTGCAGAAGAACCCGGATATGCTGGCCTTCGTACAGAATTATACCGACATGGGCTTCTTCTCCATCCTGCTGTTTGTGTTCATCGGCACCATCTTGACGATGGTCGTGCAGGCGTCGGCGGCCACGATGGCCATCACCTTGATTATGTGCGCCAACGGGTGGATTAGCTTTGAGTTGGGGGCGGCCTTGGTTTTGGGCGAGAATATCGGTACCACCATTACGGCCAACCTGGCGGCACTGACGGGCAACACGCAGGCGCGGCGGGCGGCTTTGGCTCACCTGATGTTCAATGTCTTCGGTGTCATTTGGGTCTTGTGTCTCTTCCCCTTCTTCACGGGCGGCGTCTCCTGGTTTGTGGAGAATGTCATGGGCAGCACGGAGATGTCCGTTGCCGTACCGTTCAAGCTCTCCGCCTTCCACTCCGCCTTCAACATCTGTAACGTGCTCATCCTGATATGGTTCGTACCCTTCATTGAGCGGACAGTGTGCACTCTCATTCCTCAGAAGGAACAGGACGAAGAATACCGCCTGCGTTACATCACGGGCGGCATGCTTTCCACCTCCGAACTTTCTATCCTGCAAGCTAGCAAGGAGATACACCTCTTCGCCGAACGCACGCGGCGCATGTTTGGCATGGTGCGTGACCTGCTCCATACGGAGAAGGACGAAGACTTCAACCGCATCTTCAGCCGGATAGAGAAATACGAGAACATCAGCGACAGTATGGAGCTGGAGATAGCCAACTACCTCAACCAAGTGTCCGAAGGACGTCTGAGCTCGGAGAGTAAGTTGCAGATCCGCGGCATGTTGCGCGAGGTGACCGAGATAGAGAGCATCGGTGACAGCTGTTATAACCTAGCCCGCACCATCAGCCGCAAGCGGCAGGCCAATGAGGATTTCACCGCCGCGCAATACGAGCACATACACGGCATGATGGAACTGGATGAAGAGGCCCTGGCACAGATGATAACCGTCATCGCCCATACCGAACATCCTGCCGCGGACGCCAACAAGTCCTACAACCTGGAGAACGAGATAAACAATTACCGCAACCAGCTGAAGAACCAGAACATCGTGGACGTCAACAACAAGGCATACAGCTACCAGATGGGCGTGTACTACATGGACATCATCGCCGAGTGCGAGAAGCTGGGCGACTATGTGGTGAACGTTGTCGAGGCCGGTTGTGACATCAAGGAGAAGAAAGCGTCCTAAAAATCTCGTTTCAGCCTATACAGCCTTGAGAGTTCTGCTTTAAAGCCTTTAAAGCATTGCTTTACTCCGTTTAAAGTATTACTTTAAAGGCGTTAAAGTGACGCTTTAATAAGGATAAAGTGACATTCTATAGGGCTCGCGTTAAAAAAAACATTAATATGGGCTGTAGTCAGGATTATAGCATTATCTTTGCGGCAATTAATTAAAGATGACTGTAATGAAAGAAAATGTCAATCATGTAGGCCTCACGGATGAAGAGGTGCTTCGTAGCCGTGCCGAACACGGTGTCAACCTGTTGACTCCTCCCAAACGTCCTTCCTTGCTGAGGCTCTATCTGGAGAAATTCCAAGACCCTGTCGTAAAAGTATTGCTGGTGGCGGCTTTGTTCTCATTGGCAATCTCTATCGTGGAAAATGAATACGCCGAGACCATCGGTATCATCGCCGCCATCCTGCTGGCTACCGGTATTGGTTTCTTCTTCGAATACGATGCCAATAAGAAATTCGACCTGCTGAACGCCGTCAACGAGGAGACGCACGTGAAGGTCATCCGCAACGGACGTGTGCAGGAAGTGCCCCGCAAGGATATTGTAGTGGGGGATGTCGTCATCCTGGAGACGGGCGAGGAAATGCCTGCCGACGGCGATTTGCTGGAAGCCGTTTCCTTGCAGGTGAACGAGTCGAACTTGACCGGTGAGCCGGTGGTGTCGAAAACTACGGTGGAAGCCGACTTCGACCACGAAGCTACCTACGCCTCCAACCACGTATTGCGCGGCACGACGGTGGTGGACGGCCACGGCATGATGCGTGTGGATGCCGTAGGTGACGCGACCGAGATTGGCAAGGTGGCCCGCCAGAGCACCGAGCAGAGCACTGAGCCTACACCTCTTAATATACAGTTGACCAAGTTGGCCAACCTGATAGGTAAGATAGGCTTCACCGCCGCCGGCTTGGCGTTCGCCATCTTCTTTATAAAGGATGTGATACTGTTCTACGACTTCGGTTCCTTCCAGACTTTCTCCGACTGGTTGCCCGCTTTGCAGGCTACGCTGAAGTACTTCATGATGGCTGTGACCTTGATAGTCGTGGCGGTGCCCGAAGGACTTCCGATGAGTGTGACCTTGAGCTTGGCCTTGAACATGCGCCGTATGCTCTCCACCAATAACTTGGTGCGCAAGATGCACGCCTGCGAGACGATGGGTGCCATCACCGTTATCTGTACCGACAAGACGGGTACGCTGACGCAGAACCAGATGCAGGTGTACGAGGCAAGGTTGGATGACGCTAATCCCGACTTGATAGCCGAAAGCATTGCCGCGAACTCGACCGCTTTCTTGGAAGAAAAGGCGGCAGGCGAGAAGCCTTCGGGCGTAGGCAATCCCACGGAAGTGGCTCTGCTGTTGTGGCTCAACGGACAAGGGAAGGATTACCTGTCCTTGCGCGAAGGAGCGAAAGTGGTGAACCAGCTTACTTTCTCCACCGAGCGGAAGTACATGGCGACGCTGGTCGATTCTCCCTTGCAAAAGAAACGGGTATTATATGTAAAAGGCGCCCCTGAAATCGTGATGGGCAAGTGCCAGCTGGCTGATGCGCAGATTAAGCAATACAACGAACAACTGCTCGCTTACCAGAACATGGCCATGCGTACGTTGGGATTGGCCTATAAATATGTGCCCGAAGGCACGTCGGAAGATTGTGCCGAACTGGTAGCGGAGGGTGGCTTGACGTTCCTGGGTGTCTTTGCCATCAGTGACCCCATTCGTCCCGATGTGCCCGCCGCCGTGCAGAAGTGCCAGTCGGCAGGCATCAGTGTGAAGATTGTAACGGGCGACACGCCGGGTACGGCCACCGAGATCGCCCGCCAGATAGGACTTTGGAAACCCGAAGACACAGAACGCAACCGCATTACAGGCTCGGATTTCGCCGCCTTGAGCGATGAAGAGGCATTGGATCGTGTATTGGATCTGAAAATCATGTCGCGCGCCCGTCCCACGGACAAGCAACGTCTGGTGCAGTTGCTCCAGCAGAAAGGCGCGGTAGTGGCCGTGACGGGTGACGGTACGAACGACGCCCCCGCCTTGAACCATGCGCAGGTAGGCCTTTCGATGGGTACCGGTACGTCCGTGGCCAAGGAAGCGAGTGACATCACCTTGCTGGATGACTCGTTCAACAGCATCGGCACGGCCGTGATGTGGGGACGTTCGCTCTACAAGAATATCCAGCGTTTCATCGTCTTCCAGTTGACCATCAACTTTGTCGCTTTGTTCATCGTGTTGCTGGGTTCGTTGATAGGCACCGAATTGCCGCTCACCGTGACGCAGATGCTTTGGGTCAACCTGATTATGGATACCTTCGCCGCTTTGGCTTTGGCTTCCATCCCACCCAGCGAAAGCGTGATGAAGGAAAAGCCCCGCAAACGCACCGACTTCATTATCACCAAGGCGATGCGCGAGATGATATTCGGCGTAGGCCTGCTGTTCTCAATTGTTCTGCTGGGGCTGCTGTTCCACTTTGAGCAAGACAGCCTGAGCGTGCGCGAACTGACCATTTTCTTCACTTTCTTTGTGATGCTTCAGTTTTGGAACCTGTTCAACGCACGTGTATTCGGCACAACCGACTCAGCCTTCAAGGGCATCTCCAAGTCCTATGGCATGGAGCTCATCGTGCTGGCTATCCTGGTCGGTCAGTTCCTCATCGTGCAGTTTGGTGGTGCCGTGTTCCGCACGGAGCCGCTCGACGGGATGACGTGGTTGCAGATTATCGCTTCCTCTTCGTTGGTGTTGTGGATTGGTGAACTTGTCCGCTGGATACAGCGCATTCGTCAGAAGTAAACCATGAATTTGCAAGGTATAAAGACTCTGCTCGTTGACTTTGGCGGCGTGTTGATTGACCTCGACCGCCAACGGTGCATAGACCATTTTGCCGGGCTTGGGCTTCCCGATGTGGAGTCCATGCTCGACATGTGTCATCAGCACGGCTTCTTCCTGCAACACGAGAAGGGCTTGCTGAGCGACGAGGCGTTTCGTGACGAGATACGCCGGCGTATGCCCTGCCCCGTGACCGATGAACAGATAGACGCCGCCTGGAACAGTTTCCTGGTGGGTATCCCTACATATAAACTCGATTTCCTGCTGGAGTTGCGCCGCCGTTACACGGTGTATCTGCTGAGCAATACCAACGGCATTCACTGGCAATGGGCACTTCGGAACGCCTTCAGCTACCAAGGACACCGGGTGGAGGATTTCTTCGACCGCATTTTCCTGTCCTATGAGATGAAGATGGTCAAGCCCGATGCGGAAATCTTCCGACGGGTGATAGCCGAAACTGGTCTCAATCCCGCCGAAACCCTCTTCATTGACGATGCGGAGAGCAATTGCCGCACGGCTCAATCCTTGGGCATCCGTACGTACACGCCCCAGCTTCACGAAGATTGGCGTCCCATTTTTAATAAGGAGGAAGCGTGCGGCTGATTCGTGACATAGCGAAAGAACAAGACTTGTGCCCTGCGGTGGCTACCATCGGATTCTTCGACGGTGTCCATTGCGGGCATCGTTTTCTGATAGAGCAGGTGCGCGAGGCGGCTGCCTCGCGTGGGTTGGCCTCGGCGGTAATTACGTTTCCCGAACATCCGCGTGCCGTGATGCACCCTGACTTTCATCCCGAATTGCTGACCACTTGCGACGAGAAGCTGGAGCTGCTGGCGCAAACAGGTATCGACCGTTGCGTCTTGTTGGACTTTACGTCGGAGTTGTCCGCTCTGTCCGCCCGTCAGTTTATGGAGTTTTTGCATGGGCGATATGGTATACAGGCTTTGGTCATCGGCTATGACCATCGTTTCGGCCGCGGACGGAGCGAAGGCTTCGAGGACTATGTGCGTCACGGACGGGAGTTAGGCATGGAGGTGTTGCCGGCCGAGGCTTATCAGTTGTCCGCACCGGATTGTCCGTTGCCCGTATGCTCGTCCAGCATCCGCCGCCTGCTGCACGAGGGCGATGTGGCTTCGGCTGCCCGTTATTTGGGTTATTCTTATTTCCTGAACGGTACGGTCGTAAGCGGCTTCCGTGTGGGACACCGCATCGGCTATCCCACGGCCAACCTTCAAGTGAACGACTCCCGCAAGATTATTCCCGCCCATGGCGTCTATGCCGTCCGCGTTGAGGTGGACGGCCGCATGTATGGCGGTATGCTCAACATTGGTTGCCGTCCTACGCTGGCAAACGGTGACAATACGACCATTGAAGTGCATATCTTCGACTTTGCCGGGGATATCTACCGGCACTCCCTGCGTCTTTCTTTTGTGCGGCGCATCCGTGAAGAACGGAAATTTGCTTCCGTGGAGGAACTGGTGGAGCAGCTTCATCGGGATGCCGGGACGGCTCGCGGGATGCTGTAACTCTCTTTTTACC
>CALUFR010000112.1 GCA_944319875.1 uncultured Bacteroides sp. | reverse complement strand
GTACCATTCACAGCAAGCGCAACTCTTACATCACAGCCGCATCCACTCCGGCCGATGTGGCGGTGGGCTATGTTTTCAGGAATTGCCGTCTGACAGCGGCCGAAGGTGTCGATAAGGTGTATTTGGGGCGCCCTTGGCGTCCCTATGCGGCAACGGTCTTTATCGGTTGTGACATGGGACGGCACATCTGTCCCGCCGGCTGGGACAATTGGCGCAACGCTGAAAATGAGAAAACCGCCCGTTATGCCGAATATGGCAATAGGGGAGAAGGGGCTGAGGCGGCAGGCCGCGTGAAGTGGGTGCGGATGTTGACGTCTGAAGAGGCGGACCGGTATGCAGACTGGGGGTATATCTTCAGTCGTTGCAGTGACTGGACACCCGACGTGGAGAAATGAATAACAGAAAAAATGATTGTATAGCTTATGAAAACCAAACTGACTATTTTACTGATGTTGCTTCTGACACTTTCGGCCTTTACGCCGGAGAAGCAGGTCATTACGATCTTTACCATCGGAGACTCAACGATGGCCAATAAGAAGCTTGAAGGGGAAAACCCTGAGCGGGGATGGGGACAAATGCTTCCCCGTTACTTCACGGAGGATATCGTAATAGACAATCATGCCGTGAACGGACGTAGTTCGAAAAGCTTTATCGACGAGGGACGATGGGACAAGGTCTTGGCGAAACTGAAGCGGGGAGACTATGTGTTCATTCAATTCGGACACAATGACGAGAAGTCCGATGAGAAACGGCACACCGATCCGGGCACGACTTTCGATGCCAACTTGAGACGCTTCGTTGAGGAAGCCCGTGCCAAGGGTGCCATTCCCGTTCTCTTTAATTCCATCGTCCGCCGCAATTTCGGTGAGGCTGATGCCACCACCGTAGCACAGGCTGTCGTTCAAGATGACATCCGCCAGGAAGCCAATCCGAATACTCCTCGAGAGGAGACAAAAGCAGGTGCCCGACTGATTGACACCCACGGGGCTTATTTGGATTCGCCGCGTAATGTGGCTCGTGAACTGGAAGTGCCCTTTGTGGACCTGAACCGCGTCACACGTGACTTGGTGGAGCAGATGGGACCCGAGGCCTCCAAGCAACTCTTTGTCTGGGTGGCTCCCAAGACTGTCCCTGCCTTGCCCGACGGACGCGAGGACAACACACATCTGAATGTCCGCGGGGCTGCGACGGTAGCCTGGCTGGCCGTGCAGGAAATCATCAAAGTGGTGCCCGCGCTGAAATCTTACGTCAGACACTATGATTTTGTGGTGGCTCAGGACGGTTCGGGTGACTTCTTCTCGGTACAGGAGGCTGTTAACGCCGTGCCTGACTTTCGCAAGAACGTCCGCACCACCATCCTTGTCAGGCGAGGGGTTTACAAAGAGAAGATTGTGATACCCGCCAGCAAGATAAACCTATCGCTGACGGGAGAGGACGGTGCCGTCCTTTCTTACGACGACTATGCAGACAAGCCGAACCGTTTCGGTGAGAAGACTGGCACGTCTGGCTCTGCGTCCTGCTATATCTATGCCCCCGATTTTTATGCTGAGAACCTCACTTTCGAGAATACTTCAGGTCCCGTGGGGCAGGCTGTGGCTTGTTTTGTCTGCGCTGATCGTGCTTATTTCAAACATTGCCGCTTTCTGGGCTGGCAAGATACGCTTTACACCTACGGACGAGGGTGTCGCCAATATTACGAAGATTGCTACATTGAGGGGACGGTGGATTTTATCTTCGGTTGGTCTACAGCCGTGTTCAATCGCTGCCACATTCATAGCAAGACAAAGGGGTACGTCACGGCTCCTTCCACTGACCGTGGGCAGAAATATGGTTACGTTTTCTACGATTGCCGTCTGACGGCCGTTGAGGGTGTAACCGATGTCTATCTGTCGCGCCCCTGGCGTCCGTATGGACAGGCCGTGTTTGTCCGTTGCGAGCTGGGAGGGCACATCGTGCCTGCCGGATGGGATAACTGGAGAAAGAAGTCGAATGAAAAGACGGCTTTCTATGCCGAATATCAGAGCCGTGGAGCGGGCGCTAATCCTGGAGCACGCGCCTCTTTCTCGCATCAGTTGCGCAACCTGAAAGGATATACTATGGAGGAAGTTCTGGCCGGCACGGACGGTTGGAACCCAATGAAGAACGGTAACGCTTTATTGAATATCAAACGCTGAGGAATCGAGCCGCTTCTTCGACGGTTTCAGCCAACGGTCGAAAAACTCCAGTGTTTCCTGCTGCATCTCTCTGTTGAAGAAATGTTTCTCGTCCCATAGTTTCGTCACGAGGCGGTCGGACACCCCTTGGCTCTTCCACACCGTGTGCAGGTGCCGGTAAGCGTCTTCCACGCCCTCTGTCGGGAAGAGCTTATCCTGTGTGCCGTTGAAGAAGAGTGCCGGCTTGGGGCAGGCGATGGCAGCCACGTGCGGATAGTCCAGGTAACGGCGCAGACCGGGTATCAGCATGGCGTAGGCCGAGCCGCCTTTGTTCTGGTTGTTGGTCAGGGTCATGAGATATTCGGTGGTGTTCATCCAACAGACGGCAGCCGAGGCACGGACGACATCGGTCATGGCCGCCAGCATCCACGAGCGATAGGCTCCCATTGAGAAGCCTAAGCTGGCCACACGTTCTTTATCCACGAAGGGGAGGGAGGCCAGAAACTCAGCGCTTCGCATGTCGTCCACGTTGATGAAAGCTCCCCATGAAGCGCCCATCTGCAAGAAATTGGATGCCAGTGCCTGTTGTCCGTCATAGCTGATTCCTTCCTTGCGTCCGCGCTCCCCCCAGAACAAAGCATCTACGGCCAGTACGACATAACCATGCCGTGCCAGATAGTCGCCCACATACCGGCCATCGTAACACTGCGCAACCCACTGCTCCGCATCTTTTATGACTTCGGGCGCGACGTGGAAGGGACGTACCATTTTTTCTTTTCCGATGGAGAAGCGGGCGCCGTGGTCGTGGAGCAGGACGATGGCGGGGAAAGGCCCTTTCCCCTCAGGTACAAGTAGATAGGCGGGTACGCGGCTCCATTCGGAGAGGTTGAACCGTATCTTGCGGGCTTCGTAACCTTCACGCTGTTCGCGATCGGTCACTTCCAAGTCATACGTCTTTGGGGCAGGTTGAATGTTTTGCATGCACTCCATCAGCTTATTGCGTGCCTGTACTCTCCATCGGGCAAAGTCTTTTTCCGTCGATCGGCCCCATGCTAAGGGGTAGGTGAGTTGTTGTTTCATCTGCCGGTAGAAGGCGGGCATGTTGTTGATTACTTCATGAGGAATGCTGTCCGCTCGGGCCGTGAGGCTGCACGAAGCGCTCGCCAGAAGTGTCAGGAAGAGGTGTGTGATGCGGTGTTTCATGGTTCTGTAAGTTGTTCCTGTTGTAAGATTATGTGCAAAGATACATTTTTTTTCAACGTTTTTTCCTATGTTTGTACCGTATTATAATGCTACCATGAAGAATATATTGCTATGTTTGGCTCTTGCGCTGTGCGTGGTTAACCCGTTGAAAGCGCAGCCCGAGGGGTCTTTCACTCATTATTCCTCGGAGGACGGGTTGTCGGAAAATACGGTGATGGACATCTTGCAGGATGATAAAGGAAATATGTGGTTCTCTACGTGGAACGGCATCAACAAGTTCGACGGCTATACGTTCAAGACATTTAAGTCTCGGCCGGATAATCAGATAGAGCTGACCAGTAACCGGGTGGACGAGATGCATCTGGACGAATATGGCTTCATCTGGCTGCGTACGTATGATGAACGTGCATTCCGCTTCGATCCGCGCACCGAGACCTTCGAGCGCGTTCCGGCCAAGGACGAACCGGGCAGCACGGCGGTGATCACCTCCATCAAGGTGCTGCCGGGCGGTACGGTCTGGCTCCTGACCGAAGACGAAGGGGCCATCCGAGTGACGACACGCGAGGCGGACGGGAAGTTGGACTGCGTGTGGTACACGGAGGACTCGGCCGCGCTCCCCGTATCGGCTGTCCATGATGTCTGTATATTGCAGGGAGAGGAGTGGGTGATGGCCTCCAACGTCCTTGCCCTCTTTCCCCGCGGCAGCTCTCTCCCGGAGCTATTCTTTGAATCGCCACAGGCTCGGGGCGGTCAGGGGGAGGCGTTCTACGCGGCGGAGGATTGTGGTGCGGAGCTGTTCTTCGGCTCGGACAGGGGGCGCGTGTGGCGCTACGCGAAGGAGGGAGGAAACTTCCGGCCCATTCAGCTGCCCGCAGCGTCTGCCGTATGCGCCATCCGCCATTTGCCTGCACGCGGCGAGGTGGTGATGGCCACGGTCACGGACGGATTCTTCGTCATGGACCTGCGAAGCGGAAGTCTGGAGCACTATCCGCCGGAGAGGCTGCCACGAGCGCCGATAAGGGGGATCTATCGCGACGCCGCGGGCGAAATGTGGCTGGAACAGGAGGTGGTGGGCGAGGTGGCCCACTTCTGTCCCGACACGCGCCGCCTGAAGCGCGAGAGGCTGGAGGCGGAGCACACGGACACGGACCGCTCGCGACCGGCTTTCCACATCCACGAGGACTGCCGAGGCAGGCTGTGGGTACACCCTTACGGAGGGGGATTCGCTTACTATGACCGCGAAAGGGGCTGTCTGAGGTCTTTCTACAACGACACGAGGCGGGGGGAATGGCGATTCTCGAACAAGATACATTCCGCTTATTCCGACCGTCAGGGCAACCTGTGGCTCTGCACGCACTCCAAGGGACTGGAGAAGGTGACTTTCGGCACGGAGCGTTTCCGCCTGAAGGTGCCGGCGGAGGCGCGGCATGAGTCGCTGAGCAACGAGGTGCGCGCGCTGTGCGAGGACCGCGACGGGCGTCTGTGGGTGGGGCTGAAGGACGGACGGCTGCGCGTCTACGGGCGCGACGGCGGGGAGCGGGGTTATCTGACGGAGGCGGGCGACGTGGCGCGCACGGGCAGGCCGCTCTACGGCAACGTGTACCACATCATGCAGGACAGCCGCGGAAACCTGTGGCTCTCTACGAAGGGGGCGGGACTGGTGAGGGCGGAGCCGCTGCAGGAGGGGAGGCGCTATCGCCTGACGCGCTTCCGCCACGACGCGGACGACGTCTTCAGCCTGCCGGACGACAACATGTACTGCGCCTTCGAGGATCGCGCGGGGAGGATATGGGCGGCGACGTTTGCGGGCGGCGTGGGCTATCTGACGACGGACGAGGCGGGCCGCGAGGTGTTCATCAGTCATCGCAACGCGCTGAAGGGATTTCCCATCGGGCGGTGCGCCAAGGCGCGCTGCGTGACGGGCGACGCTGAAGGGCGCATCTGGATAGGCACGACGGCGGGGCTGCTGATGGTGCGTGACGACTTCGCCAGGCCCGAGGACGCCGTGTTCCATCACTATCTGCAAGGGCCGGAGAGCGACCGTGCGCTGAGCAACAACGACGTCCACTGGATTCTGCCCACGCGCGGCGGGGAGCTCTACGTGGCGACCTTCGGCGGAGGGCTGAACAGGCTGGCGGCGATGGACGAGGCGAGCGGCGAGGCGAGGTTCGAGGCCTACACCGTGCGCGACGGACTGCCATCGGACATCCTGCTCTCCATCCGCGAGGACACGAAGGGCCAGCTGTGGATCAGCACGGAGAACGGCCTGAGCCGCTTTACGCCCGGGGCGGAGCGCTTCGAGAACTTTCCGGGGCGATACGGCTCCCTGAGCCTGCGCTTCAGCGAGGCGGCCTCGGCCTGCTCCTCGGCGGGCGACATACTGTTCGGCACGAACCGCGGCATCCTCTACTTCAATCCGGACTCCATCCGCAAGAGCCTCTACGTGCCGCCCGTGACCTTCTCCGGCCTTCTGCTGGCCAACGAGGAGGTGACTCCCGGTCCGCAGTCCGTGCTGCGACGCACGCTGGACGACACGGACGCCTTGCGCCTCTCCCATCGCGAGAACATCTTCTCCATCCGCTACGCCGCCCTGGACTACACCGCCCCGGCTGACATCCGCTACGCCTACATGCTGGAGGGCTTCGAGAAGAACTGGAACTACGTGGGCAAGCAGCGCATCGCCACCTATACCAACCTGCCCAAGGGCCGCTACGTCTTCAAGGTGCGCTCCACGAACGCCGACGGCGTCTGGACGGACAACACGCGCTCGCTCCCCATCGAGGTGCTGCCCTCCTTCTGGGAGACGCCCGCGGCCTGGGGCCTGTACGTGCTCTTCTTCCTGCTGGCCGTCGGCACGACCGTCTACATCCTCTTCACCATCTACCGCCTGAAACACCGCGTGGCGATGGAACACCAGCTGACGGACATGAAGCTGCGCTTCTTCACGGACATTTCGCACGAGCTGCGCACACCGTTGACCTTGATATCCGGCCCCCTGGAATATGTGCTGCAGAACTTCGCCCTGCCGCCCGACGCCCGCGAACAGCTGCAGGTCGTGGAGCGCAACACTGGCCGCATGCTGCGGCTCATCAACCAGATACTGGACTTCCGCAAGATTCAGAACCGTAAGATGAAGATGCGCGTGCAGTACGTCGAGGTGGTGGGCTTCACGCGTAAGATCATGGAGAATTTCGACTCCCTGGCCGAGGAACATCACATCGACTTCCTCTTCGAGGCCGAGAAGGACGCCATCTGTCTGTGGGTGGACATCGACAAGTACGAGAAGATCGTCTACAACCTCCTGTCCAACGCCTTCAAATACACGCCCGAGGGGAAGGTGATCACCGTCTTTATCCGCGAGGACGAGCGGACGGTGTCCGTCGGTGTGCGCGATCAGGGCATAGGCATCGCCGAAAGCCGGAAGAAGTCCCTCTTCGTCCGCTTCGAAAATCTGGTGGACAGCAGTTTGTTCAACCAGTCGAGCTCGGGCATCGGCCTCTCTTTGGTGCGCGAGCTGGTGGAGATGCACAAGGCCACCGTCACCGTGGACAGCAAGCTGGGCGAGGGAAGTTGCTTCCAGGTCAGCTTCCTCAAGGGGAAAGACCATTATGACGAGACGGTGGAAATCCTGCAGAGCGATCCGGAAGTGTCCGACGCGAAACCGTTGAAGCCCGCAGATCCGTCAGACACCGGAACGCCTCCTGAAGACAACCGCACGGACGAGGACGCCTCTTCCGTGAAGCAACTGATGCTGCTCGTGGAGGACAATGCCGAGCTGCGTCTCTTCCTGCGCAGCGTCTTTTCGCCCGAATACCGCGTGGTGGAGGCGGCGGACGGTGCGGAAGGCTTCGACAAGGCCTTGAGCCTGATACCGGACATCATCATCAGCGACGTCATGATGCCGCGGAAGGACGGCCTCGAGATGATGAAGGACCTTCGCCGCGAAATGACGACCAGCCACATTCCGCTGATCCTGCTTACGGCCAAGACGGCGACCGAAAACAAGCTGGAGGGACTGGAATATGGTGCGGATGACTACATCACCAAGCCCTTCAGCGCTATTTACCTCAAGGCTCGCGTGAAGAACATCCTACTGCGCCGGCAGAAGCTCCAGGAGCTGTATCGCACGAGGCTGATGAACAACGCAGGCGGCACGGTATCCGTAGAAGATACGCGCGTCGCGGAAGTGAAGGAACCGGAATTGTCGCCCAACGACCGCAAGTTCATGGACAAGCTGGTGGAACTGATGGAGAAGAACATGGATAATGGCGACCTGATTGTCGACGATCTGGTGCAGGAGATGGCCGTCAGCCGTTCGGTTTTCTTCAAGAAGCTAAAGACGCTGACCGGACTGGCGCCCGTGGAGTTCATCAAGGAAATCCGCATCAACCGTGCCGTGCAGCTGATCGAGACCGGCGAATTCTCCATGACTCAAATCGCCTACATGGTCGGCATCAACGATCCCCGCTACTTCAGCAAGTGCTTCAAGCAGAAGATGGGGATGACGCCGACGGAGTATCGGGAGTCGAAGAAAAAAACGGGAAGCTAAAAACAAAAAGAGGGGTGTCAAAATACGCAGGAAACTATTTAAACTCCCCTCCTCCCCGGGAGGAGGGGTGGCCTTTAGGCCGGGGTGGTAGAGAATATAAAATATTCATTTTTAATCTTTTGTTTTTCGCTACCACCTCCCCCTTCGGGTACTCCTCCTCCCCGGAGGAGGAGAGTTTAGTTACCATTGCGTATTTTGATACCCCTTCTTTTATTCAAGCCTCAGGATCATTAGTACCAGCGCGGGTCGCCCACCTGATAGTAAATCAAGTCCTCGTGGCTTAGCGTGAAGTCGCCTTCCGCCGCATTGGCATAACCCGGATCGAGCGTATAGCCTTCGGTGTCGAAGAGCAAGTCTTTGCCTTCCGCCAGGCCGTCGTTTGAAACCAGGTTCTTCGTGTTGAAGTAGTTGTTGTTGCTGAACACGGTTTCGGGATCGGTGTTGCTGCTGTCGGTAAAGCCTCTGCCCGGCTCCGTGTTGGAGACGATGTTGTTCGTAAACGTGACCTTGTTTCCTTTGAAGCGGATGTAGAAGAGGCGTCGGCTGCTGCTGTTGCTCACACCGTCTATCGTACAGTGGTCCACCAGGATGACGGGCGTCGCGTCGGGGAAGTCGCCGGACTTGTCGTCGTAGCGGATGAAGTCGCGTCCCGCGCAGCTGTTCCAGATGGTGCTGTTCGTCAGGTTGATGGTCTTGATGTAGCCGGCGCGGCAGTCGAACATGTCGCCACCGTCGCACACGATGTCGTGGATCAGGCAGTTGTTGATGGTGATGCCCTCGATCGTGGCGGCTTTGTTGACGTAATAGAAGCCCTTGGTGTAATTCCGGATCTCGCTGTCCTCGATCGTCAGTGTGCCATACGTGACGGCGTCGGCATATTCAAACGCCTGTCCTCCGTCCGATGCGGTGCCGTCCATGATGACCCTGGAGACAGTCAAGTTCTGAACGCCTTCTCCCAGCTTGATGCGGCCGTTGATTATTGCCTTGCGGCTGGGCTTATAGGAAATCAGCGTGACGGAATTATCCAGTTCGTAATCGGCGATGTTGAACTCGCCTTCCGGCAGAACGAAGATCTCGCCTTCCGTGGAGTTATCCAGCAGTGAAACCAAGTCTGCCCCGGCTTCTACCACCGTCTTGCCTTCCAGGTTCAAGCCGGATGTCACGTTCTGTGTACCGCAAGTCTTTTCTCCGTTCTTCAGCCGGAATGTATAGTCCGTTTCGGGAGTCAGGCCTGTGATGGTTGCTACGCCGTTGGCTATTTCATCGGCGGTCAGCTGATGGCTTCCGCTTTCGAGGGCGGGCGTGATGGTAATGTGAGTGACATTGATGCCGGCAGGCCAGCGCAACGTAACTTCGGTAGACTCAATATCGTCATCGGTTACTGCGTTAAAGAATTGTTCCGGGTCTGTCTTGACATATACGGTGCTCCAAGTGGAGGTCTTGGCCGCGTCCTCGCCGACGGCCTGCACGCGTATTGAAGTCTTCGTATCACCTTCCAGGTCTTCGATGGTGTAGGGCAGCTGCTCGGCGGTAATACCGGTCAGGCTGACTACGGGTGTGCCCTCAAAGGTCAGGCTGTCATTGGCATAAACCTCTACGTTATAGCTGGTGGCGCCTTGGCTGGGAGTCCATGACAGGCGGATATCAGTCAGGTTCAGCACTCTCGCCTCCAGGTTGATGGGGGCGAAGTAGCGGCTGTATTCAATGCTTAATACTTCCTCGCTTTGGTCCTCGCAAGCGGAAATAGTCAGGGCTGCTATCGCAAGCCCTAACATGTAGGAATATTTTTTGAATTTATTCATGGTTTCGTTTCATTTAGTCGTTAGTTAACGTTCCGTTACTGCTGTCGATGAAGATTTGCCAGATAGGCCAATACTGGTTCTCATCGGGATTGTTGATGTAGAGCACATCAATCATGGAATCTTCCAAATTGCTTGTGCTCAGCCAAGATTTGCTGGAATATCCCTGGCTCAACAGGGTTTCACCCATCGCGTCGGTGTCGCCATAATTCAAGCCATAGATAACCAGGATGTCTGTCTTGCCGTCGATGGTTTCTACGGAGGTGTAAGCACCTGCCGGAATTGTGGACAAGATGCTGTTTGCTTCACCTTCGTCTACACAAGTCTGCATGAAGTAAACTCTTTGGGGCAAGCTTGCGTATTTCCCTTCCCGGCGTGTCAGTTGTTTCATCTTCGTCTTGGCTTCATCCAGTTTCGCCGTCAGCAGGTTCCAACGGATCAAATCCGCCTTTCTTAAAGATTCTCCGGCAAACTCCAGCGCGCGTTGTTCTACAATCGCGTTGAAGAAAGCGTCCTGGCTGGCTGTCGCGTTGCTCATGTA
>CALUFR010000111.1 GCA_944319875.1 uncultured Bacteroides sp. | reverse complement strand
TGGTGAAGGCGGACATGCCCAAGGTGCGGCTGAAGGGCGACGCACAAGTGACCACCGTGCAAGGCAGCATCCTGGAGAAGGCGGGCACGGGCAACGACCTGCTGAACAAGCTGCCCGGCGTGTCGGCAGATGACGGGGCGGTGAACGTCTTTGGCAGCGGTGCGGCGGAAATCTACATCAACGGCCGCAAGATGCGCGACGCCTCGGAGTTGGACCAACTGGAGAGCGAGAACATCAAGCGTGTGGAGGTGGTGCGCAATCCCGGTGCACGGTATGACGCCGCAGTGCAGGCGGTGGTGCGCATCTACACCAAGAAGCCGCAGGGCGAGGGATTCGGCGTGAACAACCGCTTCCTCACCCGCTATCAATACGACTGGATTGTGCTCGACCAATTCAACTTCAACTACCGCAAGGGCGGGTTCGACCTCAGCGGGATGCTCTTCGGCTCGGATATGAATGGCGAGCAAAACAAGACGCTGACCACCGAGACTTTCCTCGACAAGACGTGGCTGCAGGTGAGCGACCTCCGCACGAATGCACGCACCAAAAACCTTTCTACGATGCTCTCGCTGAACTATCAGTTCAACGACCATCACTCCATCGGTGCCCGCTACGACTTCGACCGCACGCCGGAGAACCAATTAAACATCGACCCTATGGCCTCGGTAGTCTATCAGGACAATGCCCTTTACGAGGAGAACATCAGCCGGGGAAAGCAAACCAATCCTACTACCAGCCACTCCCTCAACGTCTACTACAACGGGCAGGCGGGTGACTGGAACATCGACTTCAACGCCGACGGCCTGTGGTCGTACAACAAGATGACGCAAGACATGCTGGAGCAGTACACCCCGGCGGGCGGCACCTTGCAGGAGCAGCGAGTCACCACCTATAACAAGGACGAGAACACACTCTATGCCGCCAAGCTCATCGTCAGCCGTCCCCTATGGGAAGGCAACCTCTCCTTCGGCGGGGAATATACCTACACCAATCGAGACAACACCTTCCTGAACGACCAAGGCATCCTGGCGGACAACCTGAGCAACATCGAGGAGAACGCCGCCTCGGCTTTCTTGGAGTACAGCCGCGCCTTCGGCAATCTGCAAGCCCAGGCAGGTGTCCGTTACGAGCACATCACGTCCGACTACTACGAGGGCGGCATCCGTGTGGACGAACAGAGCCGCACGTATGACAACGTGTTTCCCACGCTGGGGCTCTCCATGCCCGTGGGCAAGGCGCAACTCTCGCTGAGCTATTCGGGCAGCATCTACCGTCCTGCGTATTATATGCTACGCAGCAACATCACCTACGCCAACCGCTACACCTACGAGGGCGGCAACCCGCTGCTTCGGCCTTCCATCATCCAACGCCTGTCTTTGGATGCCTCTTGGAAATGGATATACTTCAATGCTCGTTATACGCACGCCAAGGATGCCATTGTGAACTTAGGCACTTCTTACTCGGAGGACAACCCCACTATTATGCTGCTAAGCTACTTCAACAAGTATGATTCAGACAAACTTTACGCCACGCTCAGCTTCTCGCCCACCATCGGCATCTGGTCGCCCCAACTCACGCTGATGCTGCTTCAACAATGGTATATGGTGGATATGCCCGACGGCACACGCAAGAACTTTAACAATCCGATGGGCAGTTTCAACTGGCGCAACAACTTCCGTCTGCCTTGGGGACTGCTATTGGACGTGGACGCATCGCTCGACACGCCCGGTGATGATGAGAATGTCTATGTCGGTGAAGTAGGTTGGGCGGTCAACGTCAGTCTGCGCAAAGCCTTCTTCAACGAACGTCTCAGCCTGCAACTGCAAGGCACGGACTTGTTCAACTCGCGCGATGCATGGCTTACGGCATTTGGCGGTAATCGCACGCTGACCCTCGACCAGGAGTCGCGCCGTGCCTTCACGCTGACCCTGCGCTACAAGTTCAACCCCTCAAAGAGCAAGTACAAGGGTACGGGTGCCGGACAGGAGCAGCGGAGCCGTATGTAAATGTGGAAATGAGACCATAGGCTTGGATGTGTAGAGGGAAATGTTTACTTTTGCCTCCGAATAGATAACCACAAATTATGATTCGGATGCGAAACATACTCCACATACTCCTATTCGGGCTGGCTGTCTGCCTGCTGGCCGCTTCATGCGAGGACGGCAGCCAAGCCCGTCGCGAAGCCTTGCTCGACATTCTTTTATCAACCTCAACGGACAGGCAAACAGACTTCGCCCGACTGGATTCTCTCGAACAAGCCGCTCCCGATGCCGGTGAGCACGAACGGGTGGTGCGCCGCTTGGTGCGTGAGTGGCTGACCGCTTTCAAAACCCAGCAAATTGCACCCGACTCCGTAACGGCACCTCTTGTCGATTACCTGGAAAAGCACGGCACACCCCGCGAGCGGGTTCGCGCCCTCCTGCTGCACGGCATGGGCTGGGAGCGGAGAGACAATGCCGCCGATGCCCTGCTGGCCTACCAAAAGGCACTCCGCCTTTCCCGCCAAGCAGGCGACTCGGTGCAAATGCTCCTGTGCTGGATGAGGTTGGGTGAATTGTATTACCTGCGCACCGAACTGCGTCCTGAGGCGGCGGAAGCCTACGGGAACGCCATGCGCCTGGCTGAGCAATTGGGCGACGCTTCCCGCTTGTCCTCCTGCCATGCCAACTTGGGGCGCCTGTACATGAGTGCCCAGCCCGGTGATTCCCTCTACGACCGTTGGCAGGAAGGCGTCGCCCATTACCGCAAGGCGGCTGAGCTGGCACACGAGGCTGGGGATGAGTTAAACGAGATGGCTGCCAAATACGAACTCGCCGGGCTATATTCAACCCGTCAGCATCCCCATGAAGCCCTGCCCCTGTTGCAAGAGACGAAAGATTTCGCATTCCGCACGTTTCCCGACCAAAAAGGCGCCACGTTGTTCTCCCTGATAACCGTATTCCTCCAGCTGGACCGCCCCGACTCGGCGCAAGTCTACATCGACCAGGCCCTTGCCCTGCCCGCCCGTCAGAACAACATCCGCTACCACGTCTACGAGATGCTCTTCCAATACTACCGGGCGAAGAAGCGTCCCGACCTTGCCGCCTGGGCAGCCGACTCCCTCTTCCATTACCAACCTGCGGCCGCACTGCAGCAAGTGTCCACCGAAGTGGCGGAAATCAAGGAGAAATACGCCAACGACCAACTGGCCGAAGCTCATGCCCGCGTCAGCCGGGAACGGGATGACAGCATCTTGATAGGTGTCTCCATAGCTGTAGCCCTGCTGATTGTTATCGTCTTCAGCCGCAAAGCGTATCGTGACCGTCTGCGCCGCCGTGAGCAACAGTTGCACGAGAAAGAGCAGGCCATCGACACCTTGCAAACCCACTTAAAGGAAGAGAAGGCGCATGCCGAGGAAGTCTCCGTCCGTCTCACGGAGATGAAAGCCCGCGAACAGGAGCTGAGCCACGCCCTGACCAACGACACGGAGCTGATGCAACGTCTGCGTCAAGAACCGAAGTTCCTCAGTGAAGAAGACTGGGAAAAACTGAAAGAGGTAACCGACCGTGTGTACAACAACTTCACCGTCCGCCTGCACGAGCATTGCCCCCAGCTGACGGAAGTCTACATCCGCTATTGCATCCTCATCAAGTTGGGCTTCACGGTGTCTCAGATAGCCATCCTCATGGCCGTGGCCCCTTCGTCCGTCTCCCAACAGAAGTCGCGCATCAAGAAGCGGCTGCTCCAGTCCGCCGACTGCGCTTTTGCGGAAGACGACTCTTTGGACGAGTGGCTGGCGAAATACTGATTCCTGCATTCCGGCTTCTTTCACACCCTCAAGTGCCACTTTACATCTCTCAAGTGCCACTTTACGTCTCCCAAGTGGCTCTTTAGGAGCATAACTTAAGGCCGTGCTTTCTTAGGTTGTGACGCCGTGCTTCGTCACACCCTGAGGGCACGTGGCGTGAGGAGGTAACGGCACGTGTCGTTACAATCGCATGCAACTTAAATACAGATTGCATACAACTTAAAAGCAGGATGCAGATGTTTTAGAGTCAGCATGCAGACGTTTTAATACGATATCTAAAGATAGAAATATTGTTTGTTGATTGTCAGTCTGTTTCATGTGTTTCGCTCATGCGGTCATCACCTTGATGAGGCTTTTGTCTCACTCCTGCTTTTTGAGGACTCGAGTTCTCCCGTTTATATCTTTCCGATGGCTGCAAAAGTCAACCGAATGGCGAGCCAGACGGCGATGCCGGACGCGATGAGGGTAAAGACGGCGGAGAACAGGAAGGACTTCACCAGCGTTCTGCCCCAACCGTCACGGTAGACCACTCGCATGGAAATGAGTAAGTAGAGATAGAGCAACGCGGGTGGAAGACTGTAGCATAATGTTTCAAACACATGCCAATTTTCTCCTTCTCCCGGTTCGAGAAATTCCAATATTAGGAAAGAGGTGGGGATGAACAGCAGCAGGGCCACGGTGTTGATGTGTACGGCGTGGGCGAAGTGGTGCATGTAGGGCATCCGTTTACGCCGCTCAAAGGCCTTGAGCAGGAGGGCGAATACGGGCAAAAGGAACATGAGGTAGAACGGCGTCCATTTGGAAAGCTGCCCCAGCACGTAGCCTGCCGTGGCCTGTCGGCGGAGCTGCTCGTTGGCAGTGGTGCGCATGCAGGTGTACAGGGGGGCGAGGAACCGGCCCGTGAGGGTGTCGATGGGCAGGGAGAGCACCCGCCGGGATTCGGCCGCTTCATCCTCGCGCAGCGTCCATCTCGCCATGCGATAGGCTTTCCACTGCTCCATCATGTCTTCCTGCTGCCAATCGCTGAGGGAAGTGCGGGTGAAGCAAGAGTCAAGCAACTCGTGGGGCAGGGTGACTTGCCGGAAAGGGATGTCCTCGCCGATGGTTGCGATGCGTATCATGCTGTCCACATCTTCAACGCCTTTGTGTCTTAGTGCCTCGGCGATGTTTGCCGCGTCCAGCGCATAGACTGTGGTGTCGGGGCTGAGGCTGCCCTGGCGGAACTTCTGCAACAAGGGTTTGGGCACTTCGTTTGTTGACGTCAGTGTGAGAGCCATCCCGGTGCGGTCGCCCGCCACCATGAAGAAGATGGCGAAGAACACCACGGACACGCACATGTAGAGCCGGAAGGGATGGACATAGGAATTGATTTTGCCCGCATTGAACTCGTTGGTCAGAAAGCCCGGACGGGTGAACATCAGCCGGAGGGTCATCCATATCTTGCCGTCAAACTGGTACATGTTCTCGAAGTACTGGCGGATGTATTTCCACAGGGGTTGATGAATATCTAAGGCATATTGTCCGCATCGGTGGCAGTACATGCCTTTCAGCGGTGTGCCGCAATTCATGCAGCGTTCGTACTGGGGATGGGTATGCCGACGGGCGTAGCGCAGGCGTGCGGCTTCTAAGTTACGCCGGATGCGTCGGCGGCGTTGCCGGAGAAAGGTTATTAGCTGATTGAACTTTGTAAACATATTATGTGTTTATATTTTATTCTATAATATATATATGTGTGCTATACGGTCTCTGCTATTCCTACCAACATCCAAATTATCAGGCAGAAAGCAATTAGGCAAGCAATGACGGAGAACAGGGTGAAGAAGAGCAACGCCTTGATGAACGTCTTTATCCACCCTTGCCGGTAAACGGTATGGAATGAGATAAACAGATAGAGGAACATCACCGTTGGGAAGCCTATCAAAGTGCCTTTCAGGAAATTGGCTTGCAGCGTGTTGAACGCTCCTTTCGGTTGTAAGGATTGCAGCAGGACATCCATGCCGTAAGCAAACATGGGCACCAGCGGGATGCTGATGAGGATAAGGAATACGGTGTTCAGATGGACGGCGTGGGCAAAGTGCCACATGTAGGGCATACGCCGGCGGTGATAGAACACTTTCAGCATCCAGGCGAACAGCGGCAGGAGGAATATCAGGTAGAAAGGCGTCCATTTGGACAGTTGCCCCATGATGTCGCTCCGGAACTGTTCGTTCTGCAACATGCGGCCTTCGTCCCCCAAACCGGTGTTCCAGTCATAAACGGGTTCGGGCGTAAGGATAAGCGTGTCCCGTCCTTCAGCAGTGCGCGTCTGCAGGCTGTCTATATGGAAGGCCAGGATGGCAGCCCGGTTCTCCGGACCGTAGTCGTGTCCGTCTATCCAGTTTTCGATGTCCAAATCGTTCAGACTCCGGCAGGAACGTATGTATTCCCAGTCCTTTTCAGCGAGCGGCACTCGCTTGAAGCGTTCGAAGAGCACACGGGGCACCGTGGCGCGGGCCAGTCCGTAGGCATCATCCACCAGCAGGTAACGCACAAGGCTGTCCGCATTTTCCATCTTGTAACGCAGGGAGAGCACTTGCACCAAGTGGGGAGCGTGATACATATATATAGTGGTATCCGTCCGGATCGTATCCGCTTGCAGTCGTTCGATGGTACGGTCGTTCAGTCTTCCTTCGTTTATCGCGTCAATCTGGTTCATTCTGTCGCCCGCCACCATGAAGAAGATGGCGAAGAACACCACGGACACGCACATGTAGAGCCGGAAGGGATGGACGTAGGAATTGATTTTGCCCGCATTGAACTCGTTGGTCAGGAAGCCCGGTCGGGTGAACATCAGGCGGAGGGTCATCCATATCTTGCCGTCGAACTGGTACATGTTCTCGAAGTACTGGCGGATGTATTTCCAGAAAGGCTGCTCGGTGTCCAGGGCATATTGTCCGCAACGGTAGCAATACATCCCTTCCAGGCGGGTGCCGCAATTCTTGCAATAGGTGTATTGGGGAGTAGTCTTACGGCGGATGCGGCGCAGGCGTGCCAGCTCGATACGGCGGCGGATGCGGCGTTTCCGTTCGTTTAGCCTTGCCCGTAAGCGGCTGAGGAATGAGGGCGTTTCGGTGTCAGTCATACTCGTATATGCGTTATGTTGACGCAAAAGTATAAAAATATCTCATAGTCGTTTGCATTTGTTCAGAGAAAAAGCGAACTTTGTCCCGACTTATTTTGAGAAATAGACAGTAACACCTTTTAATTATAAATGAATATGACAAAAAGTGCATTGCAAATCGCTCGGGCCGCTTACCAGCCCAAACTTCCGAAAGCGCTCAAAGGCCATGTGAAAGTTGTGGCAGGCGCCGCTACCCAGTCTGTAGCCGACCAGGAAGAAATCCAGAAACTGTTTCCCAACACCTATGGCATGCCGCTGATCAAGTTCGAGACTTCTGAGGAAGCCGTGAACTTCCCTGCCATGAATGTGGGCGTCATCCTTTCGGGCGGACAAGCTCCCGGCGGACACAATGTGATTTCCGGTCTCTTTGACGGTATCAAGAAGATGGATCCTGCCAACAAGCTCTATGGCTTCATCCTGGGCCCCGGCGGACTGGTGGACCACAAATACATGGAACTGACCGCTGACATCATCGACGAATACCGCAACACGGGCGGCTTTGACATCATCGGTTCGGGCCGTACGAAGCTGGAGAAGGTAGAGCAGTTCGAGAAGGGTTATGAAATCCTGAAGGAACTGGGCATCAAGGCACTGGTTATCATCGGTGGTGACGACTCGAACACCAACGCCTGCGTGCTGGCTGAATACTATGCGGCCAAGAACTACGGCATCCAGGTAATCGGCTGTCCCAAGACCATCGACGGCGACTTGAAGAACGACATGATTGAGACTTCCTTTGGCTTCGACACGGCCTGCAAGACCTATTCCGAAGTCATCGGTAACATCGAACGCGACTGTAACTCGGCACGCAAGTACTGGCATTTCATCAAGCTCATGGGCCGTTCGGCTTCACACATCGCCCTGGAGTGTGCCTTGCAGACGCAACCCAACATCTGCCTGATCTCCGAAGAGGTGGAAGCCAAGAACATGTCGCTGGACGACATCGTGACTTACATCGCCCAGGTGGTGGCCGACCGTGCCGCCAAAGGCAACAACTTCGGTACTGTCCTGATTCCCGAAGGCTTGATTGAGTTCATCCCCGCCATGAAGAGCCTCATTGCCGAACTCAACGACTTCTTGGCTGCTAACGCCGAGGAGTTCTCGCACATCAAGCGTTCTCACCAGCGCGACTATATCATCAGCAAGCTCACTCCTGCAAATGCTGCCATCTACGCCAGCCTGCCCGAAGGCGTGGCCCGTCAGCTTTCGCTTGACCGCGACCCGCACGGCAACGTACAGGTATCTCTGATCGAGACCGAGAAGCTGCTCTCTGAGATGGTAGGCACCAAGCTGGCCGAGTGGAAGGAAGCCGGCAAGTATGTGGGCAAGTTTGCCGCCCAGCACCACTTCTTCGGTTACGAAGGACGTTGCGCCGCTCCGTCGAACTTCGACGCCGACTATTGCTACTCGCTGGGATTTGCCGCTTCGGCACTGATTGCCAACGGAAAGACCGGCTATATGTCCTCCATCCGCAACACGACGGCTCCCGCCGAGGAATGGATTGCCGGCGGTGTGCCCATCACCATGATGATGAACATGGAACGTCGCCACGGCGAGATGAAGCCCGTTATCCAGAAGGCTTTGGTGAAGCTGGACGGTGCGCCCTTCAAGGCATTTGCCGCACAGCGCGAGCAGTGGGCCAAGGAGACGGAATATGTATATCCGGGTCCCATCCAGTACTTTGGTCCGTCCGAAGTATGCGACCAGCCTACCAAGACATTGCAGCTGGAGCAAGGCAAATAACCTCGTAGTGATAAACGGATAGAAATATGCAAGAGAAAATCATTATACTGGACTTCGGTTCGCAGACCACGCAGCTCATCGGCCGCCGCATCCGCGAACTGAATGTCTATTGTGAAATTGTTCCCTATAACAAGTTCCCGCAGGACGATGAAAGCGTGAAGGGCGTCATCCTTTCGGGCAGTCCTTTCTCGGTGTACGACGAAAGCGCTTTCAAGGTAGACCTGGAGCAGCTTCGTGGCAAGTATCCCATCCTGGGCATCTGTTACGGCGCGCAGTTCATTGCCTACACCCATGGGGGAAAGGTGGAACCGGCCGGCACGCGCGAGTATGGCCGTGCCCGTCTCACGTCGTTCGACCGCGACAACGTCCTGTTCAAGAACGTGCGGACGAATACGCAAGTCTGGATGAGCCACGGCGATACCATCACGGTTGTGCCCGACAACTTCCAGATTATCGCTTCGACCGACGACGTGAAAGTGGCCGCCTATCAGGTGAAGGGTGAGAAAATGTGGGGCGTACAGTTCCATCCGGAGGTGTCGCACAGTGAAGACGGCACTCAGATGCTGAAGAACTTCGTGGTGGACGTCTGCGGATGCAGCCAGAGCTGGAGCGCGGCTTCCTTTGTCGATACCACCGTGGCCGAGCTGAAAGCCCAGGTGGGCGATGACCGCGTCATCCTCGGCCTGAGCGGGGGTGTGGACTCCTCCGTGGCTGCCGTATTGCTCCATCGGGCCATCGGCAAGAACCTGACGTGTATCTTCGTAGACCACGGCCTGCTTC
The DNA here is from genome assembly GCA_944319875.1 of uncultured Bacteroides sp. Classification (GTDB taxonomy): domain Bacteria; phylum Bacteroidota; class Bacteroidia; order Bacteroidales; family Bacteroidaceae; genus Bacteroides. The sequence goes on along the minus strand of CALUFR010000111.1, from coordinate 10,312 downwards.
GTAAGAACGAGTTTGCCAACGTGATGCACGACTACGAGTGCCTGGGGCTGAACGTCATCGGCGTGGATGCCAGCGAAAAGTTCTTCAAAGATCTGGAAGGCGTGACCGACCCTGAGCAGAAGCGCAAGATTATCGGTCGCGACTTCGTGGAGGTGTTCAACGCCGAAGCGCGTAAGATAACCGATGCCAAATGGCTGGCACAAGGCACCATCTATCCCGACCGCATCGAAAGCCTGAACATCACGGGCAAGACCATCAAGAGCCATCACAACGTAGGCGGTCTTCCCAAGGAGATGAACCTGCAGCTCTGCGAACCTCTGAAGTGGTTGTTCAAGGACGAAGTGCGCCGTGTGGGACGTGAGTTGGGTATTCCCGACCACCTCATTAGCCGTCATCCTTTCCCCGGTCCTGGACTGGCGGTGCGCATCCTGGGTGACATTACCCGTGAGAAGGTGCGCATCTTGCAAGACGCCGATGACATCTTCATCCAGGGGCTGCGCGACTGGAAGGTGCGTGACGAGGTTGGTAACGAGACTTCGCTCTATCACCAGGTATGGCAGGCCGGAGTTATCCTCCTGCCGGTGCAGTCAGTAGGCGTGATGGGGGATGAGCGTACTTACGAGCGTGCCGTCGCTTTGCGTGCCGTGACTTCTACGGATGCCATGACGGCCGACTGGGCGCATCTGCCGTATGAGTTCTTGGCGCAGGTATCCAACGACATCATCAACAAGGTGAAAGGTGTCAATCGCGTGACCTACGACATCTCTTCGAAGCCGCCTTCGACAATCGAGTGGGAATAAATCTCAGGAATAATAAGACTTTTTGCAATGAAGAATAGAATTTGTTTATGGGCTTGTCTCCTTCTGCTGTTGGTGCAGGGACTGGCCGTGTGTCATGCGCAAAACAAGGATTTTGCCAACCTGAAGCGCTATGCCGCCGACAACCGCGTGTTGCAGGAACAGGGTGTAGTCAAGGGACGGGTTGTCTTTATGGGAAACTCCATTACGGATGGTTGGGTGCGGACTGATGCGCAGTTCTTCGAAGAAAACGGATACGTGGGACGAGGCATCGGCGGGCAGACCTCCTATCAGTTCCTGTTGCGCTTCCGCGAAGATGTCATTAAGCTGAACCCCGAAGTGGTGGTCATCAATGCCGGTACGAATGATATTGCTGAGAATATAGGACCTTATGTAGAGGAATACACGTTTGGCAACATCGTTTCGATGGTAGAGCTGGCCCGGGCCAATGGCATTAAGGTAGTCCTGACATCCGTATTGCCGGCTGCCGCGTTCAGCTGGAATAAAGCCATTACAGACGCTCCCCAGAAGATTGTTGCGCTGAACAGCCGGATAGCCGCCTATGCGAGCGAACAGGGTTTGCCTTATGTGGATTATTATCATGCTTTGTTGGCTGATGACGGACGCTCGCTCAAGGCGAACTGTTCGAAGGACGGCGTGCATCCCACGTTGGAGGGCTATCGGGTCATGGAGCCATTGGTCAAGAAAGTTGTGACAGAGGTGCTGAAAAACTGACAGCCTCCTCGGTTTTCTCCCCATTAGATGCCGGGCCGTCTCCCTTTTAAATGAAGGGAGGCGGCCCGCTTTTTGTTCTATATTTTCACTTACGTGCGGGCAGGAAAGGGGCTGTTAATCTGAATTAGCTTAACAATTAGAAGCCATAAAAAACTCCTATAAAAGGTTGAGTTTCCGGGATGTAGGGTGGTGCACCGGAATGGCGGCCGTAGAGAGCCTGTCTGGCAATGTAAAGAACTTGTTTGGCCTGCTAAAGGTCGTAGTTAGGAGACAAAATACAGGTACACAAAGCCTTCCACATCCTGCCTGAACGCTTTCGCAGGTTAAACTATATAATTTTATTTGTTAATTATTTGCGTGATGGTACATTGTTAGGAAATAAATATTTATCTTTGCCACGTCAACGAAACATTTTGCAGATGAAGTCAACCTGTTAAAAAGATGCGACGCTTTGTGTATATCCTATTAATTGTGCTCGCTTCTGTTCCGTATGCTTACGGCCGGCAATCGGGAGAGAAAGAGTTGCGGCAATCGCATGGGCGGTTGTACGCGGACTCTGTCATCTTTTTCCGTTTCCTCCCCGGACGCCTGATGTTCTATTCGCCCTACGGGGGCAACGACCGCGCCATCGAGGAAGGCTACCGCCTGATAGACCGCCACCGCGACGCCATCGAGCGCGGCGACGCCGTGGTCGTGGTCCACGGCTTCTGCGCCTCCTTCGCCACGGAGGCCGCCAACCGGCGTGCGGCCAGAAACCGCAGCAACCAGGTGAAGTCCTGGTTCATCACCCACCACGGCATGAAGGAAGACTACTACCGCACACGCAACCATACCACCGCCTGGGACGGCCGAAGGGACATCGTGGCCATCATGGGCGTGGAATACCTCACACTGCCGCCCGAAGAGGTCCCCGAGCCGGAACCGCAGGCGGACACCCTGAAACAGACAAAGCCCGAACCCCTGCCATTGCCCGCAGACACCCTGCCGTCGGAGCCCGCGGACACGGTGACCGCCGTTGCCGTCAGTCCCGAACCTGTGCCGGTGGCGGAAGAGGTGGCGGAGGCCGTGGAAGAACCCAAATCCCGCAAACCCATCCCCCTGCGCCTGAAATCCAATTTAGTATATGACGTCGTGGGCCTGCCCTCGCTGGAAGTGGAATACTACTTCAGCGCATGGGGGCAGCAATGGTCCGCCGCCGTGGAGGGCAACATGGCCTGGTGGCACAACGACGGGCGTCACCGCTATTACCAGTTGGCCACCATCCAGCCCGAGGTGCGCTGGTGGTTCAAGCCGCTGTCGGCACGCCGGGGGCACTACGTGGGCCTGATGGGCGGCGGAGGCTGGTACGACCTGGAGAACAAGGGCAAGGGCTACAAGGGCGAAGGCGGCCTGGTGGGCGTCAGCTACGGCTACATGTTCCCCGTGGGCAAGTGGTTCTCCTTCGAGGCCTCGCTGGGACTGGGCTACGTGCAAACCGAATACGAGGAATACCTGCCCGTGGACGGCCACTACGTCTACCAGCAGACCACCCGCCGCAACTACTTCGGGCCGGTGAAGCTGCGTTTCGCCCTCGTGTGGGACATCGGCTACTGGATGAGCAACAAGAAAGGAGGGCGGAAATGATGAAGAATGAAGGACGAAGAATGAAGAATATGATGGGTTGCGCCTTGTTGGCCGCGTTGGCGTTGGCTGCCACAGGCTGCCGCAAGGACCTGTGCTACGACCACGTCGATCATGCCTTCTCCGTGAAGGCCGATGTGCAGCCCGACTGGATGCAGGAGTGGGAGAACCCCTACGACTACAACAAGAACGGCGAGTTCGACCTCGACTGGGAAGTCATCTGGGAGGAACAGGGATGGGCGCGCAGCTATGACGAGTTCCGCCCCGAAGTGGCCGACGGCATACGCTCCATTGTCTACACCGAGGGCACGGAGCCCGACGTCGACAACCTGGAGAGTGACGGCGGCATCCTGGACATGACCGAAGGCGCACACTTCATCCTCTTCTATAACAACGATACGGAGTACATCATCTTCGACGATACCGACAACTCTGCCACGGCCACGGCCTCTACCCGTACGCGCACCCGCTCCGGCTACCAGGCCCCGCGGACCCACGAGGACGAGCGTACCATCACTACGCCCGACGTGCTCTATGCCTCCTACGTGGAGTCCTATCTGGCCGAAGAGTCGCTCACGCCGGACGGCATGCCCGTCACCATGTTTCCCCGCACGTACACTTACCTGATACGCTACCGCTTCAAGTCGGGCCTGCAATACGTGTCGCAGGCCAAGGGCGCGCTGGCGGGCATGGCGGAGAAGGTGTACCTGCACGACGGCCACACCGACGCCGAGGCGGCCACCCTGCTCTTCGACTGCAAGGTGGACGAGAAGGGCTGCACGGCCGAAGTCATCTGTTTCGGCGTGCCCAACTTTGCCTACAAGGTCAACGAATACACCGACGACCCCGCGAAGCTGCACTGCGTGCTCAACCTCGAAGTACAGCTGAAGAACGGCAAGCGCCTCAGCTTCGACCGCGACGTGAGTGCGGCCATGCGCATCCAGCCACGCGGCGGCGTACTGGTGTTCGACGACATCGAAATCAGCGATGAGGACGGCACGGAGGGTTCCGGAGGCTTCGACCCCAGCGTGGGCGACTGGGGCGACGAGATAGAGGTGCCTCTGCCTATAGACTGAAAGACTTAATTTATTAATCCTTTAAATAATTGAAAGTATGAAGAAAAGTTTAATGATGCTGGGCGCAGTCGCAATGGTGCTGGCCAGCTGTACAAATGAAGAGGTGCTGAACGTATCGGACAGCCGCGCCATCGGCTTCAGCTCCTTCGTGGGAAACAACACGAGAGCGGACATCACGAACGATGCTTTCCCTGAGTTTATTGTGTATGGCGGTTATGATGCTACCACCCCCATATTCGATAAAGTGAAGGTTACTAATAGCGGTAGCGATTGGACGTACACTCCGCCTCAGTACTGGGTAGCTGGAGAGACCTACAAGTTCGCCGCTTATGCTCCCGCTGATGATGGCATTACTGCCTCATGGAATCATAACACTGGCCTGACGCTGAATGTCAATTCTGACATGAGTAACCAGAACGACCTGATTTATGCAGCAGCGGATAATGTTAGTGCAGACGAACATATTCAGAACCAATCCGCTGTAGATTTGGAATTCAAGCACTTGCTGTCCAAAGTATCATTCAAGTTCACCAAAGAAAATGCAAGCCTTGGCGCACAGAAGGTAGAGATGAGCAATTTCAAGGTATCCGGTATCAACACCGAGTCAACTTGGGTTGCCGGCACACAACAAGGTACTTCTGATACGCCGGTTGATTACACAGCCTTTGGAACAGCCTCTGAGATTGATGGTACTGATGGTCTGACAACCACAGCTTTTTATGTAATCCCGCAAACCATCGGCACATTCAATATCTCCGCCGATGTAACGGTTACGGATGACGCCAATACGGTTATCAAAGAGGGTACTATCACGGCAACAGTGCCGACCACAGGTAATATCACTCAATGGGTTGCCCAGAACGTATATGTTTATACAGCCGAGATAAAAATGTCAAGCATTGATGATGGTGACCCCGATACTCCGGAACCGACTCCTATCGTATTTAGCGGAAGCGTGGATGACAACTGGACCAGTGGAAGCGGCAACATTACTGTTGATGTACCTTCTGACCAAGGCAACTAATCCTCACGCAGAATAATTCACCATCCCGGGCGAGCCTGGCCGCCCGCCCGGGAACTACGCGGCCCCGCGCCGCACAGACAACCCCGAATAATAACCTGTTAAAAAACGAACGACTATGGCACAGAACCAATTCACCATGGACCTCAACCTGAAGGCCTATCCCAACCAGCTGACACCCGACGTGGACAACGACTACCTCGTGCGTGTGGACACCCAAAGCACACCGCTCACGCTGGACGACATCGCCCGCGCCACCGCGCAACGCCTTAATGAGGAAGTCACCAAGGTACGCTCCATCCTCCAGGTAGGCATGGAAGTCATGGCGCAGGCCGTGGCCAGCGGCTTCTGTGTCAGCACCCCCTTGTGCTATGCCCAGCCCGTGGCCAACGGCGTGGTGATGGAGCACGAACTCTCCCTGCCCGTCGACCGCGACAAGGTGCGCGTCTACGCCTCCTTCCGTCAGGGGACGGCCGTCACCGAAGCCCTGGCGCAAGCCAAACTGCAGCTGTTCATGCAACCCGCCGTCACGGGCCCCTACATCGCCGGCATGACCAGCGCCTTCTCCAGCGAACAGACGGGCGCGGACGGTGCCATTACTCGCGTACCCCTCCCCATGGAGGCGGGCGACATGGCCGTCATCACCGGAAGCGGCCTCAAGGTGGTGGGCACCGACCCCACGGTGGGCGTCACCCTCACCAAGGCCGACGACCCCGACACCTCGTTCTTCATCCCCGCCGCCAAGATTTCGCCCAACACGCCCAAGAAGCTGCAGTTTAGCCTGCCCGCAGGCGTCACCGAAGGCGCCTGGACGGTGACCGTGACCACGCAATACTCCGGCAGCCAGTACCTCACCAAGGAGCCCCGCAGCTTCACCCTGCCGCACCCCGTCTACGTGGGCACGGCGCCCGAACTGCCTGACGGCGGTGACACAGGAGACGACGACAGCGGCCAGAGCGGAAGCCCCCTGTAAAATGGCATACACCCCCATAGCCCTATATGGGACACTCACATATACCCTATATGGGACACCCCCATATACCCTATATGGGACACCCCCATAGCCTCGCATGGCGGTGGGACATCAAGAAACTGAAATCAAACGAAGAAGATAATGAAACGGATTTCAATGAAAACAACGACGCTTGGCCTCTGCACCCTGCTGTTTTTCTCGTGCACCCAAGAGGATTTCCCCGGACAGGCGGAAGGCGGAACGCCCTGCGACTACATTTGCTTCGGCCTGTCGCCCGACGGCGTGGCGCAGACCCGGGGAGGCGCCCGCGCCGATGCGGACGGATACACCTCCGGCCGTTTCGTCCTGCGCTCCGCCGACTCGGCGGATACGCTTTGCGTGCGTACCGTGGTGACCGATGGCATCGCGGGGGCGGAGAAGGCCGTCACGCGCGGCACGCCCGTCAGCGACCTGACGACGTATGGCACCTTCCACGTGGTGTGCGACCGCGACGACATGCCGAACGCCTTCTTCATGGACGTGGACGTGACCGAGAAATCAGGCGGATTATGGGGCACGGAGCCGACCTACTACTGGCCGGGCGCGGGGCCTACGCTGACGTTCTACGCCTGGGCGCCGGGGGATGTCTATACCAACCCGACGAAGGATTTGACTTTCACCTATACCGTCCCCGACGCAGCCGCCGACCAGAAAGACCTGTTGGTAGCCAAGACGGCTGCGCTTGACGGCGATTACAATCAGGCGGTAGACCTTGCTTTCGACCACATCTGCACCGCCGTCAAGTTCGTAGTGGGCAGCGAGATGCAGGCGGGCACCATCGAGAGCGTGACGCTGAAAGGTGTATATAATAAAGGTACGTATGATATGACTACCGCTGAGTGGGATTTGACTAACTCGCCTCTCGTAGATTTTACCCAGACATTGGATATACAGACAGACGGAAATGAAACGGACGGAACAGCAATCACGACTGGTGCAGGCACTTTAATGATGTTGCCGCAGACCTTGCCCGACGGTGCAACGGTGGAGGTGGTGTTCCATGACAACGTGACTGGCACCGATCGCACGCTTTCCGCCACCATTGAAGGCTCGGATTGGCCGCAGGGGAAGACGGTGACTTATAAGTTGTCTGTGACGCCGGAATATGAGTTTGAGTTGTCGGAGAATCCTATGCTGGATGCGCACTATGAGATTCTTCAGACTAAGCTTGTGGTTTCGGGTGTGCCGGATGGTCAGTCTTGGACGATTACTGCAGACAACAACGCAACCATTCAAGCGCAGTCGGACATGAACAGCTGGGCGCAACAGGGATATTGGACAGAAAAAAGGCAGGAAACCGATGCATCGGGTAATTTGACTGACATCGGCAGTGCACGAGGCGAAGCTTCCTATTCGGGTACGGGTTCAGGAGATTTTCCTATCGCCATATTTGTTCCGGAGAATACTGGTGATGAAAAGCGTTCTATCGCTTTAAGTATATCTGTAAACGGCAGTGTCGTACAAACTATAAATATCGAACAATATGCTCCGAGCTGGTATGGCAGTAATATCGGTTGTGAACGCTTGGAAGGAGATATGCAACCGTGGGGATTCTATTGGAGCAGCGATTTTAAATTGGTCTTTGACCTTACCAATTGCGACGAGAATGACAGGCGATCATTGGCTACGTATGTGAATTTCTACAAAAGTTTGATCATACGATTAATTGCTAATTTAATTGGGATAGATATTCCTGATTTGAGTTATGTACATATGGAAGACCACGGAGGAATATTGGGGATTGGAGCAGTTGCTGATAAAATCACGGTTAATCTTGGTTCTCTTGACGCTGGCAACATTGCAGAAAGACAAGATGACGGGCAGCAGAATACTCGCGATATTTATAATTTCGAAGGTATTCAGCTCACAAACAATATCATCAACAGAATACAAAGCGTTGGCGGATATACTGACGACATGATGAATATTGAAGGTTCCGGTTCTCTCCCGACCAACAATGCTGCTATCGCCTGTATGAAATTGAACAGTTGGAATGTCGTGACTGCACAAGGGGAAGAGGTACTTACATTGACTAATGGTACACTCCCAGAGTGGTACTTGCCTGCAAGCGGAGAAATAACAGATATAAGCGATGCAGAGCATCCTTTGAGCGGGAATTACTGGACTTCGACAAGTGTAGAAAATAGTCATGAGTATTCCTATAAATATGATGCGACTGGTAGTATAAGCCAAGAACGACGTGATACGGAGCTTCACGTCCGTGCCGTCCGTAAAAAGCCCTGAAGCATACCCCGCCGTGAGGCGGGTCCTTCCTCTCTTAGCTGAGCGCAGCGGAGAGGCAAGATGTGCTTGTTCGCAACAAGCATTGTTTGTTTTGTTTGTTTGTCAAGCCATGCGGCCTTCGGGCCGTGTGGCTTGCTTTTTTCAACTTGCTTGTGGCGATTGGCGGGAATGAACGGTACCCGGAACCGGGTCAGAGCAGCTTCTCCATGGCGGGGATAACGATTTCTCCGCGATGCAGCTCCAGCAGTCCCTTGTCCTGCATGCTGTTCAGGGCTTTGGACACGCCGTTGCGCGTGTCGTTCACGATGGCGGCCAGGTCTTCCATTTTTATTTTCAGGGATTTGGGTCCTTGTGGCCGTTTCAGGTGAGTGCGTATGAAATAGCAGATGCGTGCCTCCACGTCGTCGCCCATAGGGCTCCAGACGCTTTTGCTGAGAAGTTGTAGCTGGCTGCTGACGATGTTCAGGTAATTGAGGCGGAAGATGTCATACTTCAGCATGTTGTTAAGCACGGCTGTCTTGTCAATGCTGACGCTGTTTACGGGAGTAGTGGCTGTGTACTTGGCCGGATAGGTGGTATAGAGCCCGAGCAGCGATTGGGATTCTATCAGATGGGGGGCATCAAAATATTCGGTCACGCTGTAACGCCTGTCTATGGAGGTGGTGGTCATGGCGACGCTTCCGCTGAGGATGAATATCAGCTTGTCGCACGGCATGCCCTCTCGTGCGAGGATCTCTCCCGCTTTTTGTTTAGCAAAATGCAGTTTTACCTTTCCCAGAATGGAGGTAAAGTCGTCCATGGCCAGGCCTTGGAACAAGGGAAGTTGCAGCAAGGTATCGAATATCGTCGTAGTCATAATTGTCCATTTTCGTTTAAAACAAAAGTAGTCATTATTAGCGGCTGTATCTTGTTATTCGCTTCCCTTTTTGTGTTTTTTATTATTTCTTAAAGATGCTATTCACTCCGCTTGTCCTATCGGTTTCTCCAGAAACTGGGGTAGAAGAGCAGCAGCACGCAGTATATCTCAAGACGGCCTACCAGCATGAGGAACGCTGAAACCCATTTGGCGGCCTCGGGGAGGGCATTCCAGGAATAGGCGGGGCTGTAGTGGCCGATGGCTATGCCTGTGTTGCCGATGCTCGATACAACCACACCGAAGGCGTCGCCGAACTCTACGCCCAGAATCATCAGGACAAGCCAGCCTATCATGATAAGGACTAAATAGAGGAAAACGAAGAAGGCTACGGTCAGTACGGTGTTGGACGGAATGGTTTGCCGGTTGATGCGTATGGGCAGGATGGCGTTGGGGTGGAGTATGCGCCGGAAGCAGCCGCGTATGCCTTTGGCCATCATTTGCAGGCGAACGGCCTTGATGCCGCCTGCCGTGGAACCGGTGCAGCCGCCTGCCAGCATGGCGAAGATGAGCAGCACCCACGTGAACGGCGGCCACGAGCTGTAGTCCTCGGTGGAGAGGCCGCAGGAGGAATGGACGGTGGTCACTTGGAACAACGCTTTGCGGAAGGCTTCTTCCGTGGCGTAGCCGTTGCCCACGACCAGGGCGGCGGTGCAGGCCAGGGTGAGGATGATGACCGACCAAAGGAACCAGCGGGTCTCTTCGTCGTGCCATATCTTGGAGACCTTGCCCTTGGCGGCGAGGAAGATGAGGCTGAAGTTGAGGCTGCCTATAATCATGAAGATGGAGATGATGTATTCGATGAAGGGCGAATTCCAGTAGGCCACGCTGGCCTGCCTGGTGGAATAGCCGCCGGTGGCGATGGTGGCGAACGAATGGCAGACGGCGTCAAAC
>CALUFR010000110.1 GCA_944319875.1 uncultured Bacteroides sp. | reverse complement strand
GGAAGGCTAATGCTCTATCAACTGAGCTACTTCCGCAATTTTAGTGGGCAAAGATGGATTCGAACCACCGAAGGCGTAAGCCAGCAGATTTACAGTCTGCCCCATTTGGCCACTCTGGTATTTGCCCAATCGCGCTTGATTGACTTGGTTATTTACCGTTGTTTCTCAATTGCGGTGCAAAGATACGACTATTTTTGTAAACTCCAAGCGAAATCCACCATTTTTATTGCAGTAATGGCACATTCATCGCCTTTATTGCCCAATCGTCCGCCTGCACGGTCTTCTGCCTGCTCCATTGTGTTGGTTGTGATGAGGCCGTAGATGACAGGTACATCGCTGTTGGCGTTCAGCTGGGCGATGCCTTGCGTGGCTCCCATGCAGACATAGTCGAAGTGGGGCGTGTCGCCACGCACCACACAGCCCAAGGCTATGACGGCATCCACCTCGGTGAATTCTATCAGCTGGTTGGCTCCGAACGTCAGTTCAAAACTGCCGGGCACGGTTTTCACGAGGATGTTTTCTTCCTTCGCACCGTGTTTCTTCAAGGTGTCGATGGCACCTTGAAGGAGAGCGCCGGTGATGTTGTAGTTCCATTCGGATACGACAATGCCGAATGTCATCTCTGCGGCATCGGGCACTGAATTGAAGTCGTATTCGGACAGGTTGTGATAAGCGGTTGCCATACTCGGTTTATTTCTTCATCAGTTTAGCCTCTTCGATGAACTTGCCAATCTGCAGGGCTTGGTAAGAACGGAAATATTTATCCTTGATGGTCTGATAGGCTTCGATGGCCTGGTCATACTTGCCTTGCTTCACGAAGATAGCGCCTGCTTGCTGCAGATAAATGGGGCTCAACGTGTTGTTGTCAGCTTCTTTAGCAGCTTTGAGGAGCATTTCGGTGGCTTTGTCCAGCTGTCCCAGCGATGCGTAGCAGTTACCCATAGCACCCTTCATGGCCGGTGAAACCATCTGGTCGTTGCCGTCGAACTTTTCGAAAGCCTTGATGGCTTCTTCATATTTGCCTAAGTGCGCATAGCAGATGCCTGCGTATGCGTGAGCAAGGTTGGCTGCATCAGTCCCACTGAATTCGTCGGCCACCTTCAGGAAACCGGCGTAGCCGATGCTGTCACCGTTGAGTGCCTGTTCGTATTCGTCGGCAGCCAGGTATTCTTCCCCTTTGAACAACGCAGCCTGGGCTTTTTCCGCACGAGGCTCCGCATACAGATTCTTATACATGACCACACCGGCAACAATGACAATGATAGCCACTACGGTACCGATAATCGCTTTTTTGTTTTTGATGAGAAATGCCTCTGACTGGCTCAATGCCTCTTCCATATTCAAGGCTTCATTCGTTTTCTTGTTTTCTGCCATTTTTATAGGATCTTTTTTGTTATTATTCGTTCTCTGAGATTTCGACTGGCAAAAGTAAGTTTTTTATAGCTTCCAGCGAAATTTAGCGGCATCTTTTTTTGTTTTGTATCTGAAAAGCGCGAAAATCTTCCTATTTTTGCACAAGAATGAAGATGGAACTATGATACTGAAGCGTATTTCGATACTTAATTATAAGAACCTGGAGCAGGTGGAGCTTTCGTTTTCGCCGAAGCTGAACTGTTTCCTCGGACAGAATGGCATGGGAAAGACCAATCTGTTGGATGCGGTGTATTTTCTTTCGTTCTGCAAGAGCGCCGGAAATCCCATTGACTCGCAGAATATACGTCATGAGGCTGATTTTTTTGTCATTCAAGGGTTTTATGAGGCTGCGGATGGAACGCCGGAGGAGGTGTATTGCGGGATGAAGCGCCGGCAGAAGAAGCAGTTCAAGCGCAACAAGAAGGAATATACGCGTTTGTCCGACCACATCGGTTTTCTGCCTTTGGTCATGGTGTCGCCGGCGGACACGGAGCTGATTGCCGGAGGAAGTGACGAGCGGCGCCGTTTTATGGACGTCGTCATTTCGCAGTATGACAAGGAGTATCTGGATGCGTTGATCCGATACAACAAGGCGTTGGCGCAGCGTAACACGCTGCTGAAGAGTGAACAGCCGGTAGAAGATGAACTGTTCCTGGTGTGGGAGGAGATGATGGCTCAGGCGGGCGAGGTGGTCTATCGCAAGCGGGAAGCCTTTGTCAATGAATTTATCCCCATCTTCCAGTCTTTCTATTCTTACATTTCTCAGGATCGGGAACAGGTGGGACTGGCCTATCGTTCGCATGCCCGGGGGGCTTCTTTGCTGGAAGTGCTGAAGGAGAGCCGCGGCCGCGACCGCATCATGGGTTTCTCCTTGAAGGGCATTCATAAGGATGACCTGGAAATGTTGCTCGGCGATTTCCCCATCAAGCGGGAGGGGTCGCAGGGGCAGAACAAAACGTATCTGGTGGCGTTGAAGCTGGCGCAGTTCGATTTCTTGCACCGCACGGGGAATACCGTTCCCTTGTTGCTCCTTGATGATATTTTCGACAAGTTAGACGCTTCGCGGGTGGAACAGATTGTCAAGCTGGTGGCCGGCGACCGTTTCGGGCAGATCTTCATGACCGATACGAACCGTGAGCACCTGGACAGTATCTTGCATAAGGTGGGAGGTGATTACCGCTTGTTCCGGGTGGAGCGGGGGAATGTAAGCGAAATGAAGGAGGACGAGGCATGAAGCGGAACCAGGCGGAACAAATCGGGGTGCTTATCCGGAACTACCTGCGTCAGGAGAGTCTGGAGTCTCCCCTCAATGAGCGGAGGCTGATTGACGCGTGGCCGGAGCTGCTGGGACCGGTCATCGCATCCTATACACGCGAGCTGTTTATCAAAAATCAGACACTGTATGTCCATCTGACTTCGGCGGCCCTGCGCCAGGAACTGATGATGGGGCGGGAGTTGCTGGTGCGTAACCTGAACCGCCATGTAGGCGCTCAGGTCATCACCAATATTGTTTTCCGATAGCTGTTACTTCTGTGCGGGGTTAATAAATCACTTCATTCATGCGTACGTCGAAGTCTTCGGTCGGTATGCTTTCCAACAGTTGGTAGGGGAAGCAGACGCCGAGCTTGTAGGTGCCTGTCAGGAAAGGTAGCAGGCGGTCGTAGTATCCTTTGCCTCGTCCCAGGCGGTTGCCGTGTCGGTCAAAGGCCACACCGGGAATGATGGCCAGATCAATATGCCGGAAATCGTTGAACTGCCCTTCCGTGGGTTCTTCAATGCCATAAGCGCCGGTGTGCAGTTTGTCCTGTCCCGTATAGGTGTACAGTTCAAGCGCGTTTCCCCTCACGACCGGAAGGAGAATCCGCTTCCGGCGATACCACTTGCGGATGAAGTCGTGGGTATAGACTTCATCCGGTAGGGAGTGATACAGCAATACGGTCTTGGCTTCCCGGAATACAGGATGAGCCTCAATCCGTTTGAGTATCTCATCCGACAGACGCATAGTGGAAGCTGCGTGCAGGGTCTTTAATTCTGTTATATACTTGCGCAGTTCTTTTTTCCCGGTTATCATTTTCTTCTTCTCCTTTCGTGGTTTCCGGTGCCTTGGGGAATGCTTCTCCGCGTTCTAGGATTTCCAGGGCTTTCAGCACGGTCGCGTCGTCTTGATTGATGTAGCGGATGAATGCCTCTTTGCCCTGCATGTTGTAGATGATGTTTCCGTAGAGGTTTCTTTCCAGCAGTTTCCGCGATTTGCTGATCAGGAGATTGCGTCTTTTGACTCCCTTCTGGGCGGCGAAACGTACGAACTGTTCCACGATGTTCTGTTTTTCCAGGTATGCCTGCAGCTCTACTTCATTGCTGAATTCGTTCAGCTTGGCGCGGTTGCGGTCTGTATATTGGAAACTGAACTGGATGAGAAGCCCCTTATTGCTGACTTCCATCAGGTAGGAGGTGACGCCAGTCGTGTCGCGCGGCACGAATACGTCGGGCATGATGCCTCCTCCTCCATAGACCGGGCGGCCCAAGGACGTGGAGTAGCGCAGGTTTTTGTCCAGTCTTACACTGTCTGCCGAGAAGAATTCTCCATGTTCATAGCGATCCAGCCAGTCCATTTCGTATTTGCTGTCGTTGCCGCTTTCGTAGGGGCGCTGGATGCAGCGGCCCGACGGGGTGTAATAGCGGGCGATGGTCAGGCGGATGGCCGAGCCGTCGCTGAAGTCGATGGGCTGCTGTACGAGTCCCTTGCCGAACGAGCGGAGGCCCACGATGGTGCCGCGGTCGTTGTCCTGAATGGCGCCGGCGAAGATTTCACTGGCGGAGGCGGAGCCTTGGTCTATTAACACGACCAGCGGGATGTTCTGGCAACTGCCCGTACCGTTGGCGTATTCTTCCATCCGTGGATATTTGCGCCCCTGCGTGTAGACAATCAGCTTGCCCTCAGGCAAGAATTCATTGACCATGCGGATGGCTGCCTCCATGTAGCCGCCGGTGTTCTCGCGCAAGTCGATGATCATACCTTTGCAGTTCTGGTGGCTCAGCTGGGCGATGGCATTCAGGAGTTCTACGTGAGTGGTGCGTCCGAATTTGCTGATTTGTATGTATCCGAAGTCCTCGCTGAGCATGTAGGCGGCGTCGATGGTGTTCTGGGGTATGTCGCCTCGTGTGACAACAAAGTCGAGCAGCTCTTTTTCCGTGATGCGTTTCACGCCCAGTTTCACTTGGCTGCCTTTAGGGCCTTTCAGCGTGTGCATGGCCTTCTCGTTGGTTAGGCCTTTGCCGACGAACAGGCTGTCATTCACTTTCACAATGCGGTCGCCGGCCATGAGTCCCACTTTCTCGGCCGGGCCTCCTGATACGACGCTGTTGACGTGAATGGTGTCTTCCTGGATGGTGAACTGTATGCCTACGCCACTGAAGCTGCCTTCCAGTTCAGAGTTTACTTCCACCAGCTTCTGGGCCGGGATATAAGTGGAGTGGGGATCCAGCTCGGCCAAGATTTGCGGCATGGCGTTTTCCACCAGCTCGTTCATGTCCACGGTGTCCACATACTGTTCGTTGATGACGTGCAGCAGGGCGTTCAGCTTGTTGGACGATCCGTTGATGATGCCCAGTCTGTTGCCACCGTAATGTTTGGCATAGAATGTGCCGATCAGGATACCTGCCACTACGCTGATGGCGATGATGACAGGCGTGAAACGGGAAGAACCTTTTGTACCCATAATATCTTTGCTCTTTTTGTTTTACTCTTTTTGTTTCATTCCTTGACAGACAGGTATATTACCTCGATGCCTGCGCGTTTGAGCAGGTTGATGCCGTCCTCCAGCCGGTATTTCTCCGAGTAGACCACCCGCTTGATGCCGGCCTGGATGATGAGCTTGGCACATTCAATGCAAGGCGAGGCGGTGACGTACATGGTGGCTCCGTCGCTGCTGTTGTTGGAGCGGGCTATCTTGGTGATGGCATTGGCTTCGGCGTGCAGTACGTAGGGCTTGGTGAGGTTGTTCTCGTCCTCGCATACATTCTCAAATCCGGAGGGAGTGCCGTTGTAACCGTCGGAGATAATCATCTTGTCTTTCACGATAAGGGCGCCCACCTGTCTGCGTTGGCAGTAGGAATTCTCTGCCCAGATGGCGGCCATGCGTATGTAGCGTTTGTCTAATGCTTCTTGTTTGGCTTCGTAATCCATGGTTTCTGTTTTTTGTTTATTGCGCTGTAAATCCCATTATCTTATTGATTTGCCCGTCTTTATAATAGAGCGTCAATGTCCGGTTGTCTCCTTCATATTTATAAACCAGCAGCAGCCCTTTCATGAACTCTTTGGCTAAAGGGTCGCTTTCCGACCCCGTGATGTTGCCGTTCAAGGTCAAGTCTTTTGAGATGCCGTCGGCTTTCCACGTCCCGTTTGTGATCCTTGCGCTGATGCCGTTCGCATTGAAGGTAGGCTCGATAAGTTCGGAGCTTTGGGTGTCTCCGTAAAAATTCAAGATGTAATTGTCGGAGCTGTTAAGCCGTTCCATGCTGTTGTTGTAGCTGTTTTCATTGTCCCACAATCCGGCCAGAAAACGAATGCTGCTACCTTCTGTGGTGAGGCGAGTGAGCTTCCAGGTCTTTCCGGTAAAGATTTCCATCACATCATCTTCGTTGTTGCAGGCGGTTAAGGTCAAAACGGCAGCTAACAGAATAAATAATCTTTCTATCTTCATTTTTTAATTCCGTTTCTGATTAATAATGCGTCGATGGTGGGCTCTTGTCCGCGGAAGCGTTTGTACAGCGTCATCGGTGGTTCTGTCCCGCCCTTCGAAAGGATGTTCCGGCGGAACGAGTCGGCCACTTCCGTGTTGAAGATGCCTTTTTCCTTGAACAGGGCGAACGCGTCGGCATCCAGCACCTCGGCCCATTTATAGCTGTAGTATCCTGCCGAGTAGCCACCGGCGAAGATATGTGAGAACTGGACACTCATGCACGTTCCCGGAACGGAGGGAAGCACTTGTGCTTTCTCCCAGGCTTGTTTCTCGTAAGCGATGACATCGCCCTCGAATGGCTCTGTGCGCGTGTACCACGCCATATCCAGGAGTCCGAAGCTGACTTGGCGCAGGCAGGCGTATGCCGCGTTGAAGTTGGACGAGTCCACGATACGTTGCACCAGTTCGTCGGGGATCAGTTCGCCTGTCTGGTATTGGCGGGCGAAGGTGTGAAGGAATTCTTTCTCCGTAGCGAAGTTCTCCATGATTTGGGAAGGAAGTTCCACAAAATCCCAGTAGACATTCGTGCCGCTCAGGCTGGCGTAGGTCGTGTTGGCGAACATGCCGTGCAGGCTGTGGCCGAACTCGTGCAGGAACGTCTCCACTTCATCAAAGGTCAGCAGGGCAGGTTTGTCCTGCGTGGGTTTGGTGAAGTTCATCACCAGCGACACGTGCGGCCGGCTGTTCTCTCCCGTCTCGGGGTCTATCCATTGTTCTTTGTAGCTGGTCATCCAGGCGCCCGAGCGTTTGCCTTCGCGCGGATGGAAGTCCGTATAGAGCACGGCGAGGAAGCTGCCGTCCTTGTCAAAGACATCGAAAGCCTCCACATCTTTATGGTAAACCGGTATGTCGGGGTTCTTCTTGAAGGTAATCCCATAGAGGCGGGTAGCCAGGCCGAATACGCCTTTCTTGACGTTCTCCAGTTCGAAATAGGGGCGGAGCATCTCGTCGTTGAGGCTGAACTTGCGCTCTTTCAGTTTCTGTGCATAGTAGCTCCAGTCCCAAGGCATCAGCGTGAAGTCGTCACCCTGCTCTTCGCGCGCCAGTGCTTGTACTTCGGTGTATTCTTTCAGTGCGGTAGGTCTGTAAGCTTCCAGCAGTTGGTTCAGCAGGTTGTACACGTTGGTGGTGTTTTGTGCCATGCGTTCCTGCAGGTTGTAGTCGGCAAAGCTGTCGTAGCCCATTAACTTTGCAAGTTTCAAGTGTATGTTGACAATGCGTTTTACCGTGTCGAAGTTGTTGCAGTCGTTGTTGTGCGTGCACTTGGTGTTGTAGGCCATGTAAAGCTCGCGGCGCAGTTCGCGGTTGTCGGCATATTGCATGAACGGGCCGTAGCTGGGTGCCTGCAAGGTGAATGCCCAACCTTCTTCCTTCCGTTCGCGGGCGGCTTCGGCGGCGGCTTCGATAGCGCTTTCGGGCAGACCGGAGAGTTGTGCTTTGTCGGTCAGTAGCAGGCGGTAGTTGTTGGTTTCTTTCAGGTTATTGTTGCTGAACTTCAGGGAGAGCAGGCTCAACTCCTTGCTCAGTTCGCGGTATTTCTCTTTGTCGTTACCTTGCAAGTTGGCACCGTTGCGGACGAAAGCGTTGTAGGTGTTTTCCAGCAACTTGGCCTGTTCGGCGTTCAGGTGCTCGTCGGTGCGGTGTTCATAGACGGCTTTGATGCGGGCAAAGAGTTGCTCGTTCAGGAAGATGTTGTTGGCTTGTTCACTCATCAGGGGCATCAGCTCGTTGGCAGCTTCCTGCATGGCGTCGTTGGTCTCGGCGCTTAGTAGGTTCCCGAATACGCTTCCCACCTGTTGCAGCAACTTTCCCGACAGTTCCAAGGCCAGGATGGTGTTCCGGAAGTTGGCGGGTTCGGGATTGTTGACGATGGCGTCTATCTCTTCGTTCTGGCTTGCGATGCCTTGGCGAATGGCGGGTTCATAATGCTCCACGGCGATGCGGTCGAAGGGAACGGTACCGTGCGGCGTGTTGGCCGGTTCGAGAAATGGATTTTGAGCTTGCGTCATAGTTATACAGCAAAGTAATATAAATGTCAGTTTAATTTTCATTATCAGACACTTTATGGTTAGTGGATTTTTTAATTAGTACGCAAAAGTGCAAAAAAAATAGGCGACTTCCGCAGAAGTCGCCTATACTTTAATATTTTCTAACTGTAAATTAGCAGTTAACCGAAGCCATGTGGGCGATCAGGTCAAGAACCTTGTTAGAGTAACCGATTTCGTTGTCGTACCAAGATACAACCTTAACGAAAGTGTCGGTCAGGGCAATACCTGCCTTAGCGTCGAAGATAGAAGTGTGAGTGTCACCCAGGAAGTCAGAAGAAACAACAGCATCTTCAGTGTAACCCAGGATACCCTTCAATTCACCTTCAGCAGCTTCCTTCATGGCAGCGCAGATTTCAGCGTAAGTAGCAGGCTTAGCCAGATTAACAGTCAAGTCAACTACAGAAACGTCCAAAGTCGGAACGCGCATAGACATACCAGTCAGCTTGCCGTTCAGTTCGGGGATAACTTTACCTACAGCCTTTGCAGCACCGGTAGAAGAGGGGATGATGTTGCCGGAAGCGGCACGACCACCACGCCAGTCTTTCATAGAAGGACCGTCAACTGTCTTCTGGGTAGCAGTTGTAGAGTGAACGGTAGTCATCAAACCGTCTGTGATACCCCATTTGTCGTTCAGAACCTTAGCGATAGGAGCCAAGCAGTTAGTAGTACAAGAAGCGTTAGATACGAACTGAGTACCCTTTACGTAAGTCTTCTCGTTTACACCGCATACGAACATCGGAGTGTCGTCCTTGGAAGGAGCGGACATTACGACATATTTTGCGCCGGCCTCGATGTGAGCCTGAGCTTTTTCCTTCGTCAGGAACAGACCGGTAGATTCTACTACGTATTCTGCGCCTACTTCGTTCCACTTCAGGTCAGCGGGGTTCTTCTCAGCTGTTACGCGGATTTCCTTGCCGTTAACGATCAGCTTGCTGTTCTCAACGTCAGCTTCGATAGTGCCGTTGAACTGGCCGTGCATCGTGTCATACTTCAGCATGTATGCCAAGTAATCAACCGGGCAAAGGTCGTTAATACCAACGATTTGGATATCGTTTCTTGTCTGAGCTGCGCGGAATACGAAACGTCCGATACGTCCGAATCCATTAATACCTACTTTAATCATTTTGTCTAAACTTTTAAAGGTTTAATAAATATGTATTTAAATATCTCTCTCGATACTTCGTTCGCGTTTGTTTCCAAATGCGTCGCAAAAGTACAAAATTGTTTTGTATGTTGGTATCATGTATAGCTTTAATTTTTTCTTTTTTTTCATTCAGGGGCTTGTGTTAGGGTTATTTATAGGTAAGGGGAGGGTCTTCTTGTGCCTTGTGGAATAATTCTACAGCGTTGTAGATGCTTTCTACAGGTGATAGTCTGAGGGTCGATTCCTTGCCGGCGATGGGAATACTTGCTTTTGTGTTTGAAAAAGAGTAACTTAAATTCTTTTCCTGCGTTTAATCGGAAAAATGGTATTATCTTTGCGCAGTCTTTTGGGAAAACAGGGTTTAAACTTAGTTGAACAAACAGCATGAAACTATTTTTTACGAAGAAAGAATTAAAGTTGAGAAAAAAAAGATTGGTGATGATGCTGGCTTGCATGGCGGTGCTGCTGGCGGTATACATTGTTTTGACGTGGCCCAAGAAATCCGTTCCTATACCACCGGTGGTGGTCGTGGAGCCGGTGGGGCAGGAAGACGTTGAGATATACGGTGACTACGTGGGACGCATCCGCGCCCAGCAGTTTGTGGAGGTACGTGCCCGTGTGGAAGGCTTTCTGGAGAGCATGGCCTTCGAGGAAGGTACCTATGTGACGAAAAACCAGGTGCTTTTTGTTATCGACCAGAAACAATACCGTGCCAAGGCGGACAAAGCCAGGGCGCAGTTGCGCAAGGATTCCGCCCAGGTGCGCAAGGCCAAGCGCGACCTTGACCGTATTCGCCCGTTGTTCGAGCAGAAGGCAGCCAGCCAGCTCGACTTGGACAATGCCATCGCCGCCTATGAAACGGCCGTGGCCAGTATGGGTATGAGCCAGGCAGACCTGGACCAGGCCGAGCAGGAATTAGGCTATACGTGGGTGCGCTCGCCTATTTCGGGACACATCAGTGAACGTCACGTGGATCTTGGTACGCTCGTCGGTACGGGCGGGCAGTCCCTCCTTGCCACGATTGTCAAGAGTGACACGGTGCTGGTGGATTTCAGTATGACGGCTTTGGATTACTTGAAGAGCAAGGAGCGTAACGTGGTCATCGGCCAAAAGGATTCTACCCGTTCCTGGCAGCCTACCGTGGAAATCACCTTGCCGGACAACAGCGTGTATCCTTATAAAGGCATCGTGGACTTCGCCGAGCCGCAGGTCAATCCCAAGACCGGTACTTTCTCCGTCCGGGCTGAAATGCCTAATCCGGACCGCGTCCTTCTACCGGGACAGTTTACCAGTGTGCGCGCCTTGCTGGACGTGCGCGAACGGGCTACGGTCGTGCCGCAGAAATCATTGATTATCGAGAAAGGTGGTGCCTACGTTTTCGTGATGCGCCGTGACTCCACTGTAGAGCGTCGTTTTATCGAGTTGGGGCCTGAGTTCGGTAATAATGTCGTGGTGGAACGCGGCATTATCCCCGGTGAGAACCTTGTGACGGAGGGTTACCACAAACTGACTCCCGGCATCAAGGTGCGTGTGGGGAGACATGAAGACCTGGCGAGTGAAGAAAAGACGGTTGAATAAAGATTTAGCAGCATGAAAGTAAGTTTTTTCATAGACAGGCCGGTATTCTCGGCTGTCATTTCCATATTGATAGTCATTGTGGGTATCATCGGCCTGACGATGCTTCCCATTGACCAATACCCGCAGATTACGCCGCCGGTGGTGAAAATCAGTGCGTCCTATCCGGGCGCCAGTGCCCTGACGGTATCGCAGGCAGTGGCTACTCCCATCGAACAAGAATTGAATGGTACGCCGGGCATGCTTTACATGGAGTCCAACAGTTCCAATTCGGGAGGTTTCTCGGCAACGGTTACATTCGATATTTCGGCGGATCCCGACTTGGCGGCCGTTGAGATACAGAACCGTGTCAAACTGGCTGAGTCACGCCTGCCTGCCGAAGTGGTGCAGAACGGCATCGAGATTGAAAAGCAGGCCGCCAGCCAGCTGATGACCATCTGCCTGACCTCCTCCGACCCTAAGTTTGACGAAATCTACCTGAGTAACTTCGCCACGCTGAATGTGCTCGACCTCTTGCGACGCATACCGGGAGTGGGACGTGTGTCCAACATCGGCAGCCGTTACTACGCCATGCAGATATGGGTGGATCCCGCTCGCCTGGCCAATTACGGACTGACGTTGCAAGACTTGCAGAATGCGTTGAAGGACCAGAACCGTGAATCGGCAGCCGGCGTATTGGGACAACAGCCGGTGTCCGGGCTGGACTTTACCATCCCCATCACGGCGCAGGGGCGTCTTTCCACTGTAGGCCAGTTTGAGGAAATCGTGTTGCGTGCCAATGCCGACGGCTCGATGATTCGCATGCGCGACGTGGCGCGGGTGTCGCTCGAAGCCCAGTCGTATAATACCGAGAGCGCTATCAACGGAGGCAATGCGGCGGTACTGGGTATCTACCTGCTGCCGGGCGCCAATGCCATGGAAGTGGCCGAAAGCGTGAAGAAGGCCATGGAAGAAATCAGCGTGACCTTCCCCGAAGGCATGCAGTACGAGATACCTTTCGACATCACCCAATACATCAGCGAGTCTATCCACGAGGTGTATAAGACCCTTTTTGAAGCGTTGATTCTGGTGATTGTCGTGGTATTCTTCTTCTTGCAAAGTTGGCGGGCTACGCTTATCCCGCTGGTGGCTGTGCCCATCTCGCTGATAGGTACCTTCGGCTTCATGCTGATATTTGGCTTCTCGCTGAACATCCTTACCTTGCTGGGATTGGTCTTGGCCATCGGTCTGGTGGTGGACGACGCCATCGTGGTGGTGGAGAATGTGGAGCGCATCATGGAAGAAGAGCATCTCGGTCCTTACGAGGCGACCAAGAAGGCGATGGACGGACTGACCTCCGCCTTGATAGCTACGTCACTGGTGCTTTGTGCCGTGTTCGTACCGGTCAGCTTCCTGTCCGGCATCACGGGCCAGCTTTACCGCCAGTTCAGTGTGACGATTGCCATGTCCGTGCTTCTTTCCACGGTGGTAGCCCTGACACTGAGCCCGGTGATGTGTTCGCTCATCCTGAAGCCCGTAGATCCCAATAAACCCAAGAACCGCATATTCCGGACCATCAACCGTTGGCTGGACTTCGGCAACAGCAAATACCTGTCCGGTATCGGCCGGATCATCAAGAACCCGCGCCGGGTGGGAGTCGGGTTTGGCATGGTGCTGATAGCCATCTTTATCCTTTACCGCCTGATACCGACGAGCTTCCTGCCATCGGAAGACCAGGGCTACTTTACCGTAGAGTTGGAGATGCCTGAGGGAACGACCCTGGAGCGTACGCGCGCCGTCACCAACCGTGCCATCGAGTACCTGATGAACGATCCGTCCGTAGAGTATGTGCAGAGCGTGGCGGGTACCAGTCCGCGGGTTGGAACCAACCAGGCGCGCGCCCAGCTGACTGTCATCCTGAAGGAGTGGAAGCAGCGCGATGACACCAACCTGGATGAAATCATGGCCGGTGTGAGCCGTGAACTGACTGAATACCCCGAATGCAAGTTCTACATATCCACGCCGCCGGTCATTCCCGGACTGGGTACGTCGGGCGGATTTGAGATGCAGCTGGAGGCGCGCGGCGACGCCACGTATGACGACCTGGTGGAGGCGGCGGACACGCTGATGTATTACGCTTCGCAGTGCAAGGAGCTGAGCGGCTTGTCCTCTTCGCTCCAGGCCGAGATTCCCCAGTTATATTTCGACGTAGACCGCGACAAGGTGAAGATGTTGGGTGTGCCGATGGCCGACGTATTCAACACCATGAAGGCTTATACCGGTTCCATTTACGTAAATGACTTCAACATGTTCAACCGCATCTACCGTGTCTATGTGCAGGCGGAAGCGCCTTATCGTGAACATCGCGATGACATCGGCCTGTATTTCGTGCGTGGAAGCAATGGCGACATGATTCCGTTGACCGCTTTGGGCACCACTGAATACACCACGGGTCCGGGCAGCATCAAGCGTTTCAATATGTTCAACACGGCCATTATCCGGGGTGTCCCCGCGCAGGGGTACAGTTCCGGTCAGGCTATGGAGAAACTGGAAGAACTGGTGCGCCAACATCTGCCGGACAACATCGGCATCGAGTGGAGCGGTCTGTCCTACCAGGAGAAGCAGGCCGGCGGACAGACAGGCATCATCCTGGGCCTCGTGTTCATCTTCGTGTTCCTTTTCCTGGCCGCTCTGTACGAGAGCTGGAGCATCCCGATTGCGGTCATGTTGTCGTTGCCGGTGGCAGCCCTGGGCGCTTATATCGGCATTTCGATATGCGGACTGGAGAATGATACGTATTTCCAGATTGGCCTGGTGATGCTCATGGGATTGGCAGCCAAGAACGCCATCCTCATCGTGGAGTTCGCCAAGGACGAGGCTGACAAGGGCGTCAACGTGCTGAAGGCCGCTCTTCATGCGTCCCGTTTGCGCTTCCGCCCCATCCTGATGACTTCGTTGGCGTTCATCCTGGGCATCCTGCCGATGGTTATTGCCACCGGTCCCGGTTCGGCCAGCCGCCAGTCCATCGGTACGGGTGTATTCTTCGGCATGATCGTGGCCGTCACGGTGGGCATCCTGCTCATTCCTTTCTTCTTCGTGGCCATCTATAAGGCGAAGACGACGGTAGGCGGAGCTATCCCGGCCAAGGCAAAGCGCGGAGTCGCCAAACTGGCCCGCACCATTACGCATCATCACAATGATAACAATAAACAGTGACAGCTATGAGAAAGTACACCTATATATATATATGTCTGGCGGCCTGCTTCCTTTTCACGTTGAGCGGTTGCAAGCTGGGGAAGCAGTATGTCCGTCCCGATTTGGAATTGCCCGGGTCGCTGAGTGCAAGCGATACGGTGAGTACGGATACGCTCTCCATTGCCGATTTGCCTTGGGAGCAGTTGTACACGGACACCTTGCTGCATAACCTGATCAGCCGGACGTTGGAGTATAACAAAGACCTGCTGATGGTGTCCGCCCGCGTCAAGGAACTGGCGGCTCTGAAGCGCATCGACGTGGCTAATTTCTTTCCGGAAGTGGGACTGCGTGCTTACGCCGAGCGCGAACGTGAGAACTATGGGGGCGACCATAAAGTGAACAGCGACCAGTTCGACTTGAAGGGCGCCGTCTCCTGGGAGCTGGACTTGTGGGGAAAGCTCCGCTGGGCCCGTGACGAGAGTCTGGCCGAGTTCCGTGCTTCGGTAGAGACCCGCCGCGCCTTGCAGATGAGCCTGATAGCCGACGTGGCGCAGGCCTACTTCGAGCTGGTAGCCTTGGACAATGAACTGGACATTGTCCGCCAGACGGTCGATGCCCGCCGGGAGAGCCTCCACCTGGTGCGCCTCCGCTTTGAAGGCGGCCTGATTTCAGAGATACCTTACCGTCAGGCGCAGGTGGAGTTGGCGCGTACCACCGCCCTCATCCCCGACTTAGAGCGGCAGGTTACCTTGAAAGAAAACGAATTGTCCCTGCTCGTGGGCGAATATCCGCACCGGATGGAGCGCACCGTCATGCTTGAGGACATCCGCCTGCCCGAAACCCTGCCCGTTGGTCTGCCCAGCGCCCTGCTCGAACGCCGTCCCGACATCCGCGAGGCGGAGCAGCGGCTCATCTCAGCCAACGCGGCGGTAGGCGTGGCCTATACCAGCATGTTCCCTAATATTGCGCTGACGGCCACGTATGGTGCGGAGAGCAAGGTTCTGAGCGATCTTCTCAAGTCGCCCCACCATCTTTTGAGTGCCAATCTCCTGCAACCCATCGTCGGCATTGCCAAGAACCGTGCCCGCCTTAAAGCCCAGAAGGCAGCCCGCGAACGCGCTTACTATGCCTACGAGAAGGCCGTGCTTTCCGCCTTCAAGGATGCTTACGACGCCATTGCCGCTTTCAACAAGATGCAGGAAATCTATGATACGCGCCTGTCGCTCGAACGTTCGTCGCGTACCACCCTCGAACTGGCCGAATTGCAGTTTGTCTCCGGAACCATCAGTTACATGGATCTGCTCGACGCCCAGCGTGGTTACCTCGACGCGCAAATCAGCCTGAGCAACGCCGTGCGCGACAAGCAGATTACCATCGTGCATCTCTACAAAGCCCTTGGCGGTGGTTGGGTGGGTGTATCAAAATGATAGGCACCTTGAATTTTGATACACCCTCCTTTGTATAGCAAGCGGTTCGTCTATTTGTATTTATTTGTCTGATTGATAGTGCTCTGCGCTTGTCGCCTTGTATAGCTGTATAGCAAGGATATACCGGCTGAATGCACTAATTTTGCCCCGTCATGCAACGTTTGGGCGACTTTATTCGTCTAACCGAAGTATGAAAATGGTAACTTTCACAGCAATACAGATATGAATAGACGAATCGCTTTTCTTTGTGCCTGCCTGCTGGCCACACTCGCCGTGCAGGCGCAGACCCTGACGGGAAAACTCATTGACGAGAAGAACCAACCCTTGCCGTACGCCAACATCGTGCTGCTCTCCTTGCCCGACTCCGCTTTCGTAACGGGCAGCGTCAGTGCGGAAGATGGGACGTTCCGGCTGAACGCCGCGTGCGACAACCGCCTTATTCGCATCTCCTCCATCGGCTACGCCACCTTATATAAAGAATGCACCGGGCAAGACCTCGGCACGTTGCAACTACAGCCCGACGCGCAGATGCTGGGCGAAGTGGTGGTGAAGGCGGACATGCCCAAGGTGCGGCTGAAGGGCGACGCACAAGTGACCACCGTGCAAGGCAGCATCCTGGAGAAGGCGGGCACGGGCAACGACCTGCTGAACAAGCTGCCCGGCGTGTCGGC
>CALUFR010000109.1 GCA_944319875.1 uncultured Bacteroides sp. | reverse complement strand
TGCCGTCGGTGCCGGGCAGGCGCAGGCAGGCCGCGTTGTCGGGCAGCAGGATTTCAGGCTCAACCAGTGTTTCGCCGTAGATGTTGTTGAAGCGGCGGACTATTTCGCGCGCCTGCTCCAGCATCGGTTCCTGGTCCTCGCCCACGGGCACGGTGGTAGCCTTGAAGGCGGTGATGTCGGCAGCCTGGCTGATGGGGTAGGTGAAGAAGCCCACGGGGATGCTCGCCTCGAAGTTGCGCATCTGTATTTCTGTTTTCACCGTCGGGTTGCGTTGCAGGCGGCTCACGGTCACCAGGTCCATGTAGTAGAAAGACAGTTCGCACAGCTCCGGTATCTGCGACTGGATAAAGAGGGTGCTTTTGCTGGGATCCAGGCCGCAGGCCAGATAGTCCAGTGCCACTTCAATGACGTTTTGGCGCACCTTTTCGGGGTTGTCCATGTTGTCGGTCAATGCTTGTGCGTCGGCGATGAAGACAAACATGTCCTTGTAGCCTCCGGCATTTTGGAGTTCCACTCGCCGGCGTAGCGAGCCCACGTAGTGGCCTATGTGTAGGCGTCCCGTCGGACGGTCGCCTGTAAGGATGATTTTTTCTTTTGACATAACTGTTTTTTATTAGTGTTTAGCGGTTAGCGGTAAGCAACGCCGCCGTAAAGGTAGGGCTTTTCCGGCAAATGAGAATAAATACTTCCGGAAAATTTGCTTGTTTCCCGAATAAGTCGTTACTTTGCACAAATTTTGAATAGAGATATGCAACAACAGGAAATGGGAACCGTTTTTTATTTCAGCTCGGATGAATTTTATTCGCCGGCCGGTGGCTTTCCTGTTTCCGATGCGATAGTGTTGGTTTTTTGTCAAATGCGTTGTCCGTTGTCGGGTGACGCATTTTTTTTATTCTAACGGTGTTTGAAAGCTATTTAAAAACAACAATATAAAGAGAAACAATGAAGAACGATTTGAAGAAAGTGCTCGTCTTGGGTTCTGGTGCGCTCAAGATCGGTCAGGCCGGAGAGTTTGACTACTCCGGTTCGCAGGCCCTGAAAGCCTTGCGCGAAGAAGGTATCAGCTCTGTGCTGGTGAACCCCAACATCGCTACCATTCAGACTTCGGAAGGTATTGCCGACCAGGTTTATTTCCTGCCGGTGACTCCTTACTTCGTGGAGGAAATCATCAAGAAGGAGCGTCCCGACGGCATCTTGCTGGCTTTCGGCGGACAGACAGCGCTGAACTGTGGTACGGAGCTCTATCAGGAGGGCATTCTCCAGAAGTATGGTGTGCGCGTGCTGGGCACGTCAGTCGAGGCGATCATGAACACCGAGGACCGCGACCTCTTTGTGAAGAAGCTCGACGAGATACCGATGAAGACCCCCAAGAGCCATGCCGTGGAGAACATGGCGGATGCCCTGAAGGCGGCTCATGAGATTGGCTATCCGGTGATGGTGCGTTCGGCATACGCCTTGGGAGGACAGGGTAGCGGTATCTGCCCCGACGAAGAATCGTTCTTGAAGCTGGCCGAGAGCGCCTTTACTTTCTCCAACCAGATCCTGGTGGAGGAGTCGCTTAAAGGCTGGAAAGAGATTGAGTTCGAAGTAATCCGTGACGCCAACGACCATTGCTTCACCGTGGCCTCGATGGAGAATTTCGACCCCCTGGGCATCCACACGGGAGAGTCCATCGTAGTGGCTCCCACGTGTTCGCTGAGTGAAGAGCAAGTCGAAACATTGCAGGCGCTTTCGCGAAAGTGTGTCCGTCATCTTGGTATCGTGGGCGAGTGCAACATCCAGTATGCCTTCAACGCTGAGACCAACGACTACCGCGTCATCGAGGTCAACGCCCGCCTGAGCCGTTCGTCCGCTCTGGCCTCCAAAGCCACCGGTTATCCGCTGGCCTTCGTGGCCGCCAAGATAGCCTTGGGCTATACGCTCGACCAGATTGGCGAGATGGGTACGCCCAACTCCGCCTACGAGGCTCCGCAACTCGATTACCTCATCTGCAAGATACCCCGTTGGGACCTGACGAAGTTCGTAGGTGTGAGCCGCGAGATAGGCTCCAGCATGAAGTCCGTGGGCGAAATCATGTCCATTGGCCGCTCCTTCGAGGAGATTATCCAGAAGGGTTTGCGCATGATCGGGCAGGGCATGCACGGCTTTGTGGGCAATGACGGTACGCACTTCGACGACCTCGACCACGAGCTGTCCCATCCGACGGACCTGCGTATCTTCGCCATCGCGCAGGCTTTGGAGGAGGGCTACACCATCGACCGCATCTACGAGCTGACCAAAATCGATCCCTGGTTCCTGGGTAAGCTGAAGAACATTGTTGACTACAAGCACGTGCTCTCTCAATATAATAAGGTGGAAGACCTGCCGGCCGACGTGCTCCGTCAGGCCAAGGTGTTGGGCTTCTCCGACTTCCAGATTGCCCGCTTCGTGCTCCATCCCACAGGCAACATGGAGAAGGAAAATCTCCAGGTGCGCGCCCGCCGCAAGGAGCTGGGCATCCTGCCTGCCGTGAAGCGCATCAATACCGTGGCCAGCGAGCATCCCGAGCTGACCAATTACCTCTATATGACCTATGCCGTCGAGGGTTACGACGTGAACTACTATAAGAACGAGAAGTCCGTTGTCGTGCTCGGTTCGGGCGCCTATCGCATCGGCTCCAGCGTAGAGTTCGACTGGTGTTCGGTGAACGCCGTCCAGACGGCCCGCAAGCTGGGCTACAAGTCCATCATGATCAACTACAACCCAGAGACCGTCTCCACCGACTATGACATGTGCGACCGCCTCTACTTCGACGAACTCTCCTTTGAGCGCGTGCTCGATGTCATCGACCTTGAACAGCCCCGCGGCGTCATCGTTTCCGTGGGCGGTCAGATACCGAACAACCTCGCCATGAAGCTCTACCGCCAGTCCGTGCCCGTGCTGGGCACGTCGCCTGTTTCCATCGACCGTGCCGAGAACCGCAACAAGTTCTCCCACATGCTCGACCAGCTGGGCATCGACCAGCCCGCCTGGCAGGAGCTGACCAGCCTCGAAGACGTCAAAGGCTTTGTGGCCAAGGTGGGTTATCCCGTCCTGGTGCGTCCGTCCTACGTTCTCTCGGGTGCGGCCATGAATGTCTGCTACGACGAGGACGAACTGGAGGAATTCCTGAAGATGGCCGCCGAGGTCTCCAAGGAATATCCCGTCGTCGTGTCGCAGTTCTTGCAGAACACCAAGGAAATCGAGTTCGACGCCGTGGCACAGAACGGTGAGATTGTCGAATACGCCATCTCCGAGCACGTCGAGTTTGCCGGTGTTCACTCCGGTGACGCCACGCTGGTGTTCCCCGCTCAGAAGATTTACTTCGCCACGGCCCGCCGCATCAAGAAGATCAGCCGCCAGATAGCTAAGGAACTCAACATCTCCGGTCCTTTCAACATCCAGTACCTGGCCCGCAACAACGAAGTGAAGGTCATCGAGTGCAACCTCCGCGCTTCCCGCTCCTTCCCCTTCGTCAGCAAGGTGCTCAAGCGCAACTTCATCGAGACGGCCACGCGCATTATGCTTGACGCTCCCTACACCCGTCCCGACAAGTCGGCGTATGACATCGACTGGATCGGCGTCAAGGCCAGCCAGTTCTCCTTCTCCCGCCTGCACAAGGCCGACCCCGTGCTGGGTGTTGACATGTCGTCCACGGGCGAGGTAGGTTGCCTGGGCGACGATTTCGATGAGGCTCTGCTCAATGCCTTGGTAGCCACCGGCTTCAAGATCCCCTCTCCCGAGAAGGGCGTGATGTTCTCCAGCGGCGCCATGAAGTCCAAGGTCGACCTGCTCGACGCCAGCCGCATGCTCTTTGCCAAGGGCTATAAGATATACGCCACGGCCGGCACCGCCGCCTTCCTCAACGCCCACGGCGTGGAGACCGTGCCCGTCTTCTGGCCCGACGAGCGTCCCGATGCTGCCGACAACGTGATGAAGATGATTGCCGAACATCGCTTCGACCTCATCGTCAACATTCCGAAGAACCACACCAAGCGCGAGCTGACCAACGGATATAAGATCCGTCGTGGTGCCATTGACCACAACATCCCGTTGATTACCAACGCCCGCCTGGCCAGTGCCTTCATCGAAGCCTTCTGCCACATGAAGCTCGAGGATATCCAGATTAAGAGCTGGCAGGAGTACAAGTAAGGGGTGTCTGGAACATTCTGAAATCTTGAGGGTGTGTCAAAATAAAAAGTAACTTTCATTTTGCTCTGTCATCCTGAGCAACGCGAAGGATCTCCCGCATGCTTTTGGCAACCGGGAGATGCTTCACTCGCGTTCAGCATGACAAAATGATAAGCAGCTTGAGTTTTGATACATCCTCTTTTTTGTCCGTTTCCAACTCGCTACAAGGTTCATCTTCGTTGCGTCTCATAATAATTTTGGAAAAAAGTCGGGCGATTGTTTGCAGGTCTCGAAAATAGTCGTACCTTTGCAGCGCTTTTGAAACGAAAGTGGCCGGGGCGTTTAGCTCAGCTGGTTCAGAGCATCTGCCTTACAAGCAGAGGGTCGGGGGTTCGAATCCCTCAACGCCCACCAAATCGTTACTCTTTCACTTTCGTATTCAAAAGGGCGTTTAGCTCAGCTGGTTCAGAGCATCTGCCTTACAAGCAGAGGGTCGGGGGTTCGAATCCCTCAACGCCCACATTGATTTGGTCTTATCTCTGTATATGTTTGAGTTAGGGCGTTTAGCTCAGCTGGTTCAGAGCATCTGCCTTACAAGCAGAGGGTCGGGGGTTCGAATCCCTCAACGCCCACCAAGGACGAGAAGGTGTGTCATTGCGCAGGTCAACTGCTTGCATGACGCACCTTCTTTCTTTTTTGCTCCCTCGGAAATTTGGTTTTATAGAAAAATATGGTTTTGTATTTGTAATCTTCACTATAGTGTAGATTAATGCCTGAATTTACGTATAATCTTCATTATAGTGATATATAGATACTGTTGCTTTAACCCTTTTAAAGCGCTGCTTTAACGCCTTTGAAGTGCTACTTTAACGCCTTTAAAGTGTTGCTTTAACGCTATTAAAGCAGCGGCTTAAGCCGTTTGAACGGTCGCTTGCATGTCTCTCCGGGCACCTCGAAATCGTGTGTTTCCTTGTCAGACCCGGGGTTGTCTGTTATTCCGTGGATTTTGCTTCCTTTATGGATGGCTTCTTTGGCGATTGACGAATATTTAGACAGCGCACTGTTTACTTTTGTTGACACAGTGTAAAGGCTGCGTCTGTCTGCTTCGTCTGTTTCGCGCTGCAAATGAATGAGTTTCTTCTCTTTTTTAGTCGTTTTCTTCTCATTTTTAGTCATTTTCTTTTGCGTATATTTTCATTGTTTTGTACTTTTGCGCGGAAATTGTCAGACAAAACAAGCAAACGCTTTAAGAAACATTCACAAGATATGGACGGACTGAAGATGCTTCTTTGCTGGAGTACCTGTGTGTGCTTGCTGTGTGGCGGCCTGTTGTGGGCCCGTTGGCAGGACGGCGACCGTTCCCGTCTTTATCTTTCATGGGCATGGCTTTTAAGTGGATTGGGGTTGTTGCTCCGTCTGTTCCTGGCTGATGCGGGAAATCCTTCAGTAGGGCATGTCCTTCCCGCGGAAAATCTTTGCGTCGGACTTTGGGTTGTGATGGCTCTCTATCTGTACCCGATGGAAGCCATCTGCCGGGGCTGGCTGACGTGGAAGCGCTTCACGCTCTTTTTCCTTCCCGGAGTGCTGCTGAGCGGAATGTTGCTGGTCTTGTCCCCTCATTCGCGGGACCTTTATTCGTTTGCGGATATATGGACGCACATTGGTGAGTTCAACGTGTGGTTCCGTCTGGCAGTCCTGTTCGTGGGTATCCTGTTCTATACGATCCTCTTGTTTTTTATTCCCTATAACTGGATGAAAAGCCGTGTGTATCATCAGTGGATTATCTTTTTCTCCCTACAAATACAGCTGATAGGCGTGCTTTTCGTTTTGTTCATGCTGACGGGTTCTCCCCTTGTCAGCGCTGTCCATCTTGCGGTGTGCATAGGGGTCGCCATTGGGGTGACCTATCAGGAGCTTTTCGTGCGTTTTGCGATGCCCCGCGAGTCGTCAGCTCCGGCTGTGGTAGTGACGCCGGTTGTCTGGCCGTCTGCTCCGGAGGCGGGTGGGGAAAATCCGATTGTCGGGCAGATGCGTGCCCTGATGGATGAGGAACAGATCTGGCGCAATCCCGACCTGACGTTGGCGGACCTGACCGCACGCCTGAATACGAATCGCAGCTACCTGTCCAAGGCCATTCAGGAGAGTGGCTATGCGAACTTCTCCGATATGCTCAACCGCCGGCGCGTCGCCGAGTTTCTGAAGGTCGCCGATGCCGGACAGGTAGTCAGCGTGCAAGACACGTTTTTCCGGGTGGGTTTCCGTTCGCGCGAGACGGCCTTGCGATGTTTCAAGAAGTACGTGGGAGTTTCGCCCACCGACTACTTGCACAGCCGCATGGCTTCTGTGGATGAGAAACAGGGTTAATCTGTTTTTTTGACGCATTGAAATTGTGAAAATGAAGCATGCCGCATGGATGAATGCCTTTACTTTGTGATGATAAAGCGATGGCCGTGGCGTCTTGCTTGTATGAATAGACATGTATAGATAGATTTGAGAATGACAGATCAGAATCATATAATAGGTCGATGGGGCGTTTGCCTGCTGATTGCCGTGCTGTTGCTGTGCGGAGGAACACTCTCCGCACAGCAATGGGAAATCAGGCAGTCCGGCCGGTCGTACACCTTATATTATCAGGTGGACGGCCGCGACCTGGACCTGACCTATGGCACCAACCCGTCCGTGGCCGCCACGCTGAAGGCCGATTTGGACTGGCTCTTGTCGGTGGGCAACGTGACGGTGGACTCCGTCGTCATCACCTCCTCCGCCTCGCCGGACGGAAGCTGGATGTACAACCGTCGCCTGTCCGTGGAGCGTGCGGGCAGCGTGCGCCGCTACCTGGCGGACAGCATTCCCGGACTGCCGGAAGAGGTGCTGGTGCTTGTGCCGGTAGGCGAGGATTGGACGGCCTTCCGCCGCATTCTGGAGGAGGACGGGCAGATGCCTTGCCGGGAAGAAGTGCTGCGCATCGCTGACGCCGACCTGCCGGTGGACGACAAGGAGCGGAAGATCAAACGCCTGAAGCAGGCCTATGCCTATCTCGTGGACCACCACTTGCACAAGCTCAGGGCGGTGACGGTGGCCCTCCACCTGTCTGTCCGCGAGGCGCCGCTCGCACCGCCTGTCCGGCCCCTGCCTGCCGCGTCCGCGGCTCCGGCCCGTCCGTCGGTCGGGGGCTGGCAGTCCGCCCTGCCCGTTCCGTCGGAGCGGAAGCGTTTCCGTCTGCCGCCCTTCGCCGTGAAGACCAACCTGCTCTACGATGCTGCCCTGGTGCCCAACGTGGGACTGGAGTTCTTCTTCCGCGAGCGTTGGTCCGTGGCGCTCAACTGGATGTACGCTTGGTGGAAGACTGACCGGCGCCACTACTACTGGCGCGTCTATGGCGGTGACGCCGAGGCACGCTACTGGCTGGGGAGCGACGGCTACGGCCCCCGCCGTTCGGGCCATCACTTAGGCGTCTATGCCCAGATGGGCACCTTCGACTTCGAGCTGGGCGGACGCGGCTACCTCGTGGACCGCTGGGGCTACGGCGGAGGCCTGTCCTATGGCTATTCGCTGCCGCTGACCCGACGGCTGAACCTCGACTTCAGCATTGGCGTGGGCGTGTTCCACGGCCTGTTCAAGGAATACCTGCCCATCGACGGTCGCTACGTGTGGCAGGTCACCAAGAAACGTAACTGGATAGGACCCACCAAGGCCGAAGTGTCCTTGGTGTGGCACCTGGGAGATATAGGAACCAAGTAAACCGGATAAGACAAGCGATATGCGTAGAAAGAAGACGACATACATCCTACTGCTCGTGCTCCAGGCACTGACCGCCGCCTGCACGCACAAGGAGCTGTACATGGGAGACGCCCCTGCGCCCTCGCTTGTGCTGCAGGTGAACTGGCACTTGGAGTGGAACATCAAGTACCTCATCGACTGGGAGACGGAGTGGAACCCCGAGTGGGAGATGGACTGGAGCAAGGTGTTCCCCGACGAGCCCGAGGGCGTCCGCCTGATGGCGGAGTCGCAGAGCGACGGCAGCCGCCAGACCTACAACCTGCCTTCGGGCGGAGGAACCGTGACGCTGCAGCCGGACGTCTACACCGTCCTGCTCCACAACAACGACACGGAGTACATCGTCTTCGAGGGAACCGACGGAGTGGCCACGGCCACCGCCACCACCCGCACGCGCACCCGCAGCCCTTACTCCGACAACAACCCCACCGAGGTGACGGTGAACCAGCCGGACTACCTCTTCTCCAGCTACGCCGACGAGTTCCTCATCGAGGAGATAGACGAGTGGGTGGACGGCGAGGAAGAGCGGATCATCGAGGTGGACGTGCCCATGCACCCCGTCGTGTTCAGCTACATCA
>CALUFR010000108.1 GCA_944319875.1 uncultured Bacteroides sp. | reverse complement strand
TGT
Source organism: uncultured Bacteroides sp. (assembly GCA_944319875.1). Taxonomy (GTDB): domain Bacteria; phylum Bacteroidota; class Bacteroidia; order Bacteroidales; family Bacteroidaceae; genus Bacteroides. The sequence goes on along the minus strand of CALUFR010000108.1, from coordinate 22,946 downwards.
CGGTCATAGTAGGGGATGAAGCGCTCGCGGACTTTCCGGATGTTTTCTTCCGTCTTCTGTCCTTCGGGCAGGGCGCGTTCGAAGAGCTTGTTGATGCCGTTGCCCACCATGAACTTGTAGGCGGTTTCCTCGTGCGTGGGGTAACCCAAGGCTTCAAGGGCGTGGTTGGTGCTTTGTGCCAGGTCGGCGATGGTGTTCAGCAGGGTGCCGTCGAGATCGAATATAACCAGTTTTTTCATCTTGTATTCTCTTTTTCTGTCTTTTTCTCGCGCAAAGATAGTGCAAACCGAGAGAAGCGCAAAGCGGAAAACGGCCTTTTCCTGTACGAAAATCATCGTTTTACAGGAAGAGGCCGTTTCTTTCAAGGGGATGAGCCTGATGGCTTGCTTTTACTTCGTGATGCGGAACCAGTCGATGTCCGCCCATCCGCCGTCGTTGGTCTTGATGGCGGGGCGGGTGCAGAAGGTGCCTATCTTGGCGCCTATCCATTTGCCTTCCTTGGCTTGGAAGGGCTTGCCCAGCTTTTTGAAACTTTTTCCGTTGAGGCTATAACTGAAATTGCACATCACCACAAGGTCGTGTCCGCCGTCGCTCTCGGCTATCTTTCGCCCGTCGGCGCTGAACTTGACGCGCAGATAGACGGTCGGGTCGCTCAGAGAGACGGAAGCGTTGACTTGTTCAGGCGTGCCGTTTTCGGCTTCGGGGCACTCCACTTGTGAGAGCACCAGTCCTTTGTCCGTATTCTCGAGGATGAGGCCGGCGTAGTCGAGTCCCATCACAACGAGTCCTGTACGTTCGCCCTTGTATTTACCGATGGGCTTGAAAGTGAGCTTCATCGTGGCGGTGAAGTTTCGGGCGGGCGTTTTCTGAAGGAGCAGGTTGGCCACGTTCCACAGGTTTTTGTAGTCCTTTACGACGGGGTAAGAATAGAGGCGGACGAGGCTTTGGTCGCCTGCATAGTAGGCCCATTTTTCGTTGATGTTGGCATGCCATTGCCATTGGGGCGAGAGGGTGTAAGCGTCGAATTCATCGCTCTCCTGAGGGGTGCAGACGGGGTAAGTCTTGCCCACGTCGGGCTTCTTGTGGGTTAATACGGGCTCTCCACATCCGTCACCGTCCTTGTCCTCTCCGATGACCGGCCAACCGTCCACCCACTTCATGGGTTGGAGATGAACGAGGCGGCCGTATGCGCCTACGTCCTGAAAGTGAAGAAACCAGTCTTCACCTGTCGGCGTGTCCACCCACGCGCCTTGATGAGGACCGTTGACGGGCGTGTCGCCTTGTGCCAGCACTGTTTTCCATTCATAGGGACCATAGACGTTCTTCGAGCGAAGGACAACCTGCCAACCGGTGGGCACACCGCCGGCAGGATGGAAGATGTAATAATACTCGCCTTTCTTATAGAATTTGGGACCTTCGCATGTCTCGTGCGCCTCGTGGCCGTCAAAGACAATGCGCGAGGAGGTGATGGCCCGCGTGCCCTCGGCGTTCAGCTCGCAGATGGAGATGACGCTCTTCAGCTCGGCGCGGCTGCCCGCATAGGCATGTGCCAGATATACCTTGCCGTCTTCATCCCACAAAGGGCAGGGGTCGATGACGCCTTTGGCGGCCTTTACGAGCACGGGTTCTGTCCACGGGCCTTTGGGGTCCTGGGCTTTCACCATGAAGACGCCTTGGTCGGGGTCGCCCCAGAAGATGTAGAACTCCCCGTTGTGATGGCGGATGGCGGGTGCCCATACGTGCATGCCGTGTTGAGGGCGTTCAGGCGTCTGTTCGGGCAGGAGCCTGTAGGGGATGGCCGCACCGATGATGCTCCAGTTCACCAAGTCCTTGGAGTGGAGGATTTGCAGACCGGGCAGGCAGTTGAAGCTCGACGAGGTCAGGTAGAAATCATCGCCCACGCGACAGGCGTCAGGGTCGGAGTAGTCGGCGTAGAGGACAGGGTTCTTGTAAGTGCCGTCGTCTTGGTCAGGCACCCACACCTTCGACACGTACTTTTCCGTTTCTTGAGCGGCCAGCGACAGGACGGCCAGCAGGCAGAGTCCAAAGAGGGCTTTTGACAAATTCATGATAAAAGTGGTTTTTATGGTTTATTCTTTTCCTAATACGTGTGAAAGCACTTTTTTACTCAACGCGTCAAGGTGACTTTTATCGGATTTTCCAGTTCCTCCTTCCATTCCTGCATGTACTTGAACCATGCCTCCGGAGTGGGACAGCCAAAGGTCTCCTTGCGTGAGGTGAACATGGTGTAATGATAGAAGTGATTGCTGCCCGGCGCAGAGACGGTGTAGAGGAAATTATCCTTGTCCTTCACTTCCTTGCGGACGAACTTTTGCGGGATGTAGGTGGCGATGCCGATGGTTTCCTTGGCATACTTCACCGTGTCGTTGACAGGCCAGTGTCTGCCCCAACTTCCCACCAGCCCTTTGTGGTCGGAGAAGGAGACGGTTTCGTTGCCCATGATGTTCTGTACGCCTGTGCAGAAGGTCTCGTCCTCCAGCGGTTCGGCAAAGGTCGTTTCGATGCGCAGGTCGCGGTGGCCGGCGTAGAGAATGTAACGGTGTGTCATGCTCAGCTCCTTTCCTTGGTATTTCCATCCCTTGGCTTCCACTTCCGCAATGGCGCGTATGGGGCCACTAGTCAAGATGCGCTCCGTGCGGAAGGCTACAGGGGCTATGTGTGTGGCTTTCCGTCCGTCCCATCCTTTGAGGGCACCGATGCCGCAACTGTTTCCCACGAGCAGCACGTCGTCGCCGAAGCCGCGTGCCAGTTGTTCGTCGTTGGGATAGAACTGACTTTCTTTCAGCTCCAGACCTTTGTGGAACTTGCCATAGGGGTCGATGGTTTGTTTTTCGTTGAAGTAGACGCGATAGCCCACGAGCTCCGATTCGAACATGGGACCGTGGCCGTAAACCATGTTATAGAAGTTCGTTGTGCCGGGCACGGTGATGGATTGTACGGGCGCATGACGGTTACTCTTAGTGCCGCGTGCCAGCATCTGTGCGAATACGCGAGCCGGATATTCTCGTGTCGGCTTGGCGGAGGAAAGGGTGAGGGTCAGCTCCTTGTCCGTGTGTGCGGGCATGTCGATGACGAAGGCCAGCTCGTCCGCCCTCAGGTCTCCGTCGAGGTCATCCAGTTGAGAGGGGATTTCCAGCTTGCCGTCCATGACGACGGCCGAGCGCACCTGGAAGGCGGCGCCCGTCCGGTCGAGGCGGATGACCACGGGCGCATCCTTCTGTGCACGGCTTCCGGTGTTTTCGAGCTTGATTTTCATTTGTGCCGTCTCTTGTGCGGCCATTGTCATGCAACCTCCGCATAGGAGGCTCAGCAGGGCGATTAGTTCTTTTTTCATGATGTGAATGTGCTTTTATGAATTACTTTGTCACAAAAGTAATCAAAAAAATAATAGCCCGCACCGGTTGGCCGCTCATTCATCGTGATAGACCTTCCCGTTGACCTTCACGTTTCGGGAGTCTTTCACCTGCAAGGGCTCTCCCTGCGTCTCTACTTGCGTGTGGTCGATGGTCACGTTTTCCGCCTGGCTGATGACAATGCCTTGCTTGGCTTCGTTGATGACTACATCCTTGATGTGGACGTTGCGTATGGGCATTTCGGGCAGGCCGTTGAAGAACATGGCGCGCCCGATGTTGCTGGCCGTGATGTTCGAGATGTGGATGTCTCGGAAAGCGGGTGTCTCCTCCGTCACGGGCGGGATGGCGGCCTTCATGCGGCTGGCCAGTTCTTCTTCGCTTTCTTCGCCCGCTCCCTTTCCTCCATAGAAGAGGTCGAACAACAGGGCTTCGTGCGGGATGTCTATCATGTGGATGCGGTCGATGTAGATGTTCTCCACCACGCCGCCACGTCCGCGGGTGCTCTTGAAGCGCAGGCCTACGTCTGTGCCCAGGAACGTACAATCGGCCACATAGATGTTTTTCACGCCGCCCGACATTTCGCTGCCCACCACGAAGCCGCCATGTCCGTGCAGGACGACATTGTTCTTCACGATGACATTCTGGCAGGGTTCGCCTCGCTTGCGGCCGTCCTCGTCCTTGCCCGACTTGATGCAGATGGCATCATCGCCCGCATCGAAAATGTTGTTGATGATCAGAGCATTGTTGCACGACTCCAGGTCGAGGGCGTCTCCGTTTTGTGAATACCACGGATTGAACACCTTGACGTTGCTGATCGTGATGTGCTCGCAGGAAAGGGGGTGCAGACACCAGCTGGGCGAGTTCTTGAAGGTCACGCCTTCGAGAAGGATTGTCTTGCACTTCACGAAGTTTAGCAGGACGGGGCGAAGCCAGGGGCGGATTTCATTCCATTCCTCGTCGGTTTCGATGCCCACGGGGTTGTTGAATTCCTTGCAGGCCCTGGCGCCCTTGAGTGAGCCTTCCGTGGGATACCAGACGTCGTTTTCCACCACGCCGCCCGAGGCGATAAGCGTCTTCCATTGCGCGGAGGTCATTTTCCCCTTCTTGACGGGGCGCCAGCTATCGCCCGAGCCGTCGAACACACCATGCCCTGTGATGGCGATGTTTTCGGCGCCTCTGGCCGAGATGGGCGATTGGCATCGGCGTGTCTCCAGTCCTTCGAACGAGGTCTTTATGATGGGATAAGCCTGAAAATCATCGGTAAACAGCACCAACGCGTTCTTCTCTGTATAAAGATTGACGTTGCTCAGGAGTTCGACGGGTCCTGTCAGCCAAAGACCTTCGGGGATGATCACTTTGCCTCCACCTTTTTCGTGGACGGCTCGGATGGCATTGTTAATGGCTTGTGTGTTCAGCGTTTTTCCGTCGGCTTTAGCGCCGAAATCCGCAATGCTGACCGTATAGTCAGGGAAAGACGGGAGGACGACTTGAGGCATGCTGAAAGGCAGGCCTTCGTAGATGTTGTTGTCAATAGCGTTTTCGCCTTGTGGGGTTTCCGCTTGTTGCATGCAGGCCGTGGGGACTATTGCGCAGGCAAGCACCAATAACTTTTTGACCAATGTGTTCATTCGTGATATTTTTAGGTTTTTTGACTTTTGCAAAAGTACTGACGTGTCTGCTATTTTTTGTGCATTATTTGTTGGTTTAGGTGTATTTTTTGTTTTTCATTTGTCTCTCCACTCACCTTTCACTATCTTTGCCCCGTGAAAATTATTAAATAGGTATGAGTTACAATTTATTGAAAGGAAAAAAAGGCGTTATTTTCGGTGCTCTGAACGAGCAGTCCATCGCCTGGAAGGTGGCTGAAAAGGCTGTAGAAGAAGGTGCGACGATCACCTTGTCCAATACGCCCGTGGCTGTGCGCATGGGTGAAGTTTCAGCCTTGGCTGAAAAGCTGAATTGTGAAGTGATAGCTGCCGACGCTACAAGCGTAGAAGATTTGGAAAATGTATTCAAGCGCTCCATGGAAGTGCTGGGCGGACCGGTTGACTTCGTGCTCCACTCCATCGGGATGTCTCCTAACGTGCGCAAGAAGCGTACGTATGATGATTTGGATTATGACATGCTGAGCAAGACACTGGACATCTCCGCAGTGTCTTTCCACAAGATGATACAGGCCGCCAAGAAGCTGGGCGCCATTGCCGACTATGGCTCTATCCTGGCCCTGAGCTATGTGGCCGCGCAACGCACGTTCTATGGCTACAACGACATGGCCGACGCCAAGGCGCTGCTCGAGTCCATCGCGCGTAGCTTCGGCTATATCTACGGACGTGAACACCACGTGCGTGTCAACACCATCTCCCAGTCGCCCACGATGACCACGGCCGGTTCGGGCGTGAAGGGCATGGACAAGCTTTTTGACTTTGCCAACCGCATGTCGCCGCTGGGCAACGCCTCGGCCGACGAATGTGCCGACTATTGCATCGTGATGTTCTCCGACCTCACCCGCAAGGTCACCATGCAAAACCTGTACCACGACGGTGGTTTCTCCAGCGTGGGCATGAGCCTTCGTGCCATGGCCACTTACGAGAAGGGTCTCGACGAGTATAAGGATGCCAACGGAAACATCATCTACGGATAATTTTTTAGTGGAGAATTGATGATTGAGAATGGATAATGGAAGTTAAGGGAATGAAGCCCCATTCTCCATTATCAATTATCAATTCTCCATTTTCCATTCTCAATTCAACCAATGGAAGCTGCACTCTATCTGCTGCCCGTCACCTTGGGCGACACTCCGTGGGAGAGGGTTCTGCCCGGATATAATAAGGAAATCATAGCCGGCATCCGTCACTTCATCGTGGAGGATGTCCGCTCGGCGCGTCGCTTTCTGAAGAAAGTCGATAGGGAGACGGATATTGACTCCCTGACCTTCTATCCACTCAACAAGCATACGTCGCCCGAAGCCATTTCCGGTTATCTGAAGCCGCTCGAGGCGGGCTTGCCGATGGGGGTGATTTCCGAAGCGGGTTGTCCCGCCGTGGCCGATCCGGGTGCCGACGTGGTGGCCATTGCCCAGCGTCGAGGCTGGAAGGTGGTGCCGCTCGTGGGACCTTCGTCCATCATTCTCTCGGTCATGGCTTCAGGTTTCAACGGACAGAGTTTTGCCTTCAACGGCTATCTGCCCATCGAGCCGGCCGAACGTGTGAAAAAGCTGAAGCAACTGGAGCAACGCGTCTATGCCGAGCATCAGACTCAGCTCTTCATCGAGACGCCCTATCGCAACAATAAGATGCTGGAGGACATCCTTCAGAATTGCCGTCCGCAAACCAAGCTCTGCATTGCCGCCAACATCACGTGCGAGGGAGAGTTTATCAAGACGCGGAGCGTGAAAGACTGGAAAGGGCATACGCCCGATCTGACTAAAATTCCCTGCATTTTCCTGCTTTATCAATGAGTGTCGTGAGTGGAGAGGCGGCCGTCACCTTCGTCCATCATGGAGAACACCCGGTTGTATTCGTCCTCAAAACGACTGTAGAAGTAATTCCGCCCCAGATTTTGTTCTATCTGAGATATGCTCCATAGCTTGCCGGGGCGTCCTTCCTGTTTGTTCAACTGGTTTTCGTGGTCGATGGTCAGCGTGAATACGTAGACCAACCGAGTGGCCGCATTGTTGTCCTGTCTGTACTTGAAATTGAATTTCAGCTCCTGCGTGGGCGCTTCGGGCAAGGCTTGGCGCACCAGCCGGCAGACGCCTTGCCTCAGAGACTCGCCATAGAGCAGGTGCCCTTCTACGGGCAGGTCTGTTTTGCCTCCTTCGGGCGTGTCTCCGCATGGACGCGGGCAGAGGTAGAGCATGCCGTTCAGCGTGACGGCCACGCGCACGAAGGGTATCATGTATTCCTGCTTTCGGCTCAGGGCGTCGAGGGCGGGAGCTTTGCCCGTCACCTCGCCCTCGGCATTGACGATGGGGACAAAGATGGTCCGCTTCATCAGGCGGTTGAAGTAGCAGATGGCAATCTGATTGGACAGGATGCTGAGGGCGAACACCGCGGGCGGCAGCACGTGGTGGAGGAAGAAGTCCGATTCTCCTCGGAGGGGAGCATGGCCGGGCAGCAGGATCAGCAGATGGAGGAGGCCGAAGATGAGCGTCACGCGGGCGGAAACGATGGTGGCCTCGAGGCTCTCGGCCGACGTGGGGTGTTTCTTCTGGCGTGCGGCGTATAGGGCGGTCAGGGGGCGGCGGTTCAGGTAGAAGACGCCCGTCAGCAGGAGGGTGCTTGCCTCGAGGGTCAGGGAATACCACTCCGCCGGACTGCTTGCGGCGTGAAAGAAATGCATGACGGCCAGCAACGTCAGCAGGGCACTGGTGCCATAGAGCAGGATGTGCGGCAGGCATGCCCTTTTTCGGAGCAGCGTATAGACTGAGAGGCCGATGCCCAGGGCGGCTCCCGTGTAGATGGCCATGCCCGGCGGGACGAATTCGGCCAGGAGCATGGACACCAGGACAGGGAGGAAGCCCCATGTCATGTTGTGCTTGAAGGATAAGCGGCATTGTCGGCTCATAGGGGATATTCTTTTCCCCATTAAACAAATAAAAAGGCTGAATGGTTTGAGGATGTTCTCAAGAATTCAGCCTTTTCTTTTTATTTCTTCAGGTGGAGGAGCGATTTTTCCGCATGATAGGACGAGCGGACCAGCGGGCCGCTTTCCACTTGTGTGAAGCCTTTGGCCAGGCCCGTCTCTTTGTAGCGCTTGAACTGCTCGGGAGTGACGTATTCCGCCACGGGGTAGTGGCGGTGCGAGGGTTGCAGGTATTGCCCGATGGTCAGGAGGCGGCATCCGGCGGCGCGAAGGTCGTCCATCAGTTCCTCCACCTCGGCCGTTGTTTCGCCCAGGCCCACCATGATGCCCGACTTGGCCGTGACGCCTCCGTCGGCTATCTGGCGGATGACGTCGAGACTCGTGTCATAACGGGCGGCGCTGCGCACCAGCGGGCTGATGCGGCGCACGGTCTCCATGTTGTGGCCGATGATGTCGGGCCGTGCCTCGATGACCTGGTCCACCAGCTCGCGGCGTCCCTGGAAGTCGGGAATCAGCACCTCGAGCGTGGTGTCGGGGTTCAGCCGTCGGATTTCGCGGATGGTCCGTGCCCAGTGGGCGGCGCCCAGGTCGGGCAGGTCGTCGCGGTCCACGGAGGTCACCACGGCATGCGAGAGTTTCATCAGCCTGACCGACTCGGCCACGTGCGTGGGTTCCTGCGGGTCGTGTGTCTGGAGGTGACGGCGCCCCGCGTTGTCTACCCTCCTTCCCCGCGCGCCGCTCTTCCCGTCTCGCTGGTGTCGGGCCGTGCCCCGCCCCCAGCATTCTCCCATGTTGGGACACCGCCCGCTGCTGCAGATGGTGTGCAGGCAGTGTGAGTCGACGATGCGTTTCGTCTCCGTGTAGCGTTCGTTGGCGCCGATGCTTATTTTGAGCCATTCAGGCTTGCGGACTCGTTCCATTAACCATTAATCATTAATCATTAACCATTGGTTGAAGAATTCCGTCAGTCGCGTGTACAGGTGCATGCGCGTGTTTCCCCCGAAGATGCCGTGGTTTCGGTTGGTGTAGACCTGCATGTCGAACTGCTTGCCCAGCTGAACCAGGTGTTCGGCGTATTCGGCACAGTTCTGGAAGTGGACGTTGTCGTCAGCCATGCCGTGCACCAGCAGCAGGCGTCCGTGCAGCTTGTCGGCGCGGGTGAAGGCCGACGAGGCCTTGTAGCCCTCGGCGTTCTCCTGCGGCGTGCGCATGAAGCGTTCACCGTAGACGGTGTCGTAGTAGTTCCAGTCGGTCACGGCTGCCACGGCCACACCGGCCTTGAACACCGGCGTGCCTTCACTCATGCTCATCAGCGTCATGTATCCGCCGAAGCTCCATCCCCAGATGCCGATGCGGTTCTTGTCCACGTAGGGCAGGCTGCCCAGGTAGAGAGCCGTCTCCACCTGGTCGCGGGCTTCCTTGACGCCCAGGTTCAGGTAGGTGCACTTCTCGAAGTCGGCTCCTCGTCCGCCCGTGCCTCGTCCGTCCACGCAGACCACCACATAGCCCTGCGAGGCCATGAACGTCTCCCAGCTGATGCTGAAGGCGTCGGTCACCATTTGCGAGCCCGGGCCGCTGTACTGGTATTGCAGGGCGGGATATTTCTTGGCGGGGTCGAAGTCCGCGGGCTTCATCATCCAGCCGTTCAGCTGCGTGCCGTCGGTGGTGGTGAAGCTGAAGAATTCCTTCCGCGGCAGGTTGTATTCGGCCAGCAGGGCGCGTAGCTTCCCGTTGTCCACGAGGGTGGTGAGCTCCTCACCCCGGTTGTTGTTCAGCGTGATGACCGTCGGCGTGTCCAGGCTGGTGTAGCGGTTCAGGTAGTACTTCATGTCCGTGCTGAACTGAGCGGAGTTCGTGCCCTCCCGTGTGGAGAGCTTCAGTTTCCGTCCCTTTCGGTCGGTCTTGTAGACGGCGGTGCGCAGGGGGCTTTCCTCGTTGCTGGTGTAGTAGAAGGCACCCTCACGCGGGTCATAGCCCAGGAAGTCCTTCACCTCGAAGGCACCCGAGGTGACCTGCTTCTCCAGGGCGCCCGTCATGCGATACCAGTAGAGGTGGTTGTAGCCGCTCCGCTCGCTGACGAAGCTGAAGTGGTCGTCGTAGAAGCGTATCTGGTCGAAGACGCCCTCCTTGATGTACGTGTCGCTCTCGTCGCGCAGGATGAGCTTGCACACCGTGCTGCGCGGGTTGGCGAAGTACAGGTCGAGGCGGTTCTGATGGCGGTTCAGTGTCATGACGACCAGCTTCTCGGGGTCGCGTGTGAAGCGGATGCGGGGGATGTATCCGTCCTCGTCCAGGGGCACGTCTATCTGGCGGGTGACGCGCGTCTTGATGTCGAACGTGTGGACGCTCACGCGGGAGTTTTCCTCGCCCGTCTTGGGATACTTATATTCATAGGCGCCGGGATATTTCGCATAGGCCTCAATGCGTGGCTTGTCGCCCGCAAAGACGGGGAAGGCATAGGACTTCACCCGGCTTTCGTCCCATCGCGTGAAGGCCAGCATCTTGCTGTCGGCGCTGAACTCCAGCGCGCGGTTGTAGGCGAACTCCTCTTCGTACACCCAGTCCGGTGTGCCATAGATGATTTTGTTTCGCTCGCCGTCCTTCGTCACCTGGCTCTCGCTGTTGCCGAAGAGGCGCTTCACGAGGAAGATGTTATTGTCGCGCACGAAGGCCACCATCGAGCCGTCCGGCGAGAAGACGGGCGCCTGTTGCGGCCCTCCGTCGGAGAGTCGCTCCACGACGTTGTTGATTTTCCCCTCCAGATTGCGCTTCAGGCTGTACAGATAGTGCACGGCCGTGTACGAGCGGCGGTAGATGGGCGTCGTCTCCGTGGCGATGAGCAGCGTCGAGCCGTCGGGCGAGAAGCTGTAGCTGTCGAAGCGCTTGAAGGGGCACTCGCGGGCGGTGGCGGCGTCGAAGAGCACTTCCACCTGTTGACCCGTCTTGAAGGAGTATTTGATGATCTGCGTGCCCTCGGCGTTCATCTGCGAGTAGTGCTCGCCGTCGCCGGGGATGGGGATGACTCCGTAGATGTTTTCCGTGCGGAACTTGCCCGCCACGACGTCTTCCAGCGTGAGCGGCTTCCCGCCTTGTGCATAAGCCGCCAGTGTGAGGAGGCAGCCCAGTAGGGTGATGAGGATGTGTTTCATGATCATGTATCGTTTTTCTTAATTTCCAGTTACAAAGATACGCACATTCGGCCGACCGCCAAAAAAAAGCCTCCGTTAAGGCGTGAAAATCTCTTAACGATTGTGTTTAATAAAGCTAATGCCTTGGTTTCGTGGGCGTCGGGGCGTGGCGTTTTTACGGCTTGGCGAAACATATCTGTCCGTTCCGCTATGTGTAGGCGATGGTTTGGCGAAGGAGAGCACAGCGTAAATCGGTAAACTGCTGTCGCACAGGATTTTGACCGGATGTGAGTCGTTCGAATGGTGACAGATGGTGACGGTGACAGTCGAAAAAATGTACGTGGATGGCGCTGGGAGGAGAGAAAATGAATAAAAAATTTATATATATAATATATATTATTATATTATATATATAAAAATATAACTCATATTTTTCTCCTCTTCTCCCGCTGCTCTCTCAAAAAACAAATGGTATATGCAGAATTTTCGACTGTCACCGTCACCAAGTGTCACCGAAAGTCTCCCGGAGCTTCCCGAACGTCCTCAAAAAAAGTTCTTCCGGAGAACGCGTAGGTAAATGATAATTTAGCGGGCTGGTTGGTGTCTGTCATCCTGAGCGGAGCCCGTAGGGCGTAGTCGAAGGATCTCACGATTACATAATCTGGCTTTATGGGAGATTCTTCGACTTCGGCTACGCCTTCGCTCAGAATGACCGTTACTTCCCGGACGTCCTCCAAAAAAACTTCTCCTCCCTCTTGCATATATCAAAAAGAGTCTATATCTTTGCGATATCAAAATAATATCATCTTAAAATTATGTATATGGAAACGAAAGAAGTGAATTTCAACGGATTCAAGATGAACGGCTTCCTCGCCTTGTTCCTCTTTCTATTTGTGTGGGCCGGGCTGACGGCGTGGTGCTTCGTGGTGGGCGGCACGGCGATGTATGTGCTGGGCGCGGTGATGTCCGTGCTGTGGATTATCCTGAACTGCGGCTACATGATGCTGGAGCCCAACGAGGCGCGGGCCATGGTGTTCTTCGGACGGTATAAGGGTACGTTCCGCGAGACGGGCTTCTTCTGGGTAAATCCCTTCATGGAGGCCAAGAAGCTGTCCCTGCGCGCCCGCAACCTCGACGTGGAGCCCATCAAGGTGAACGACAAGATAGGCAATCCCGTGCTGATAGGCCTCGTGCTGGTGTGGCGGCTGAAGGACACGTATAAGGCGATGTTCGAAATCGACGCGCAGACCATGGCCAGTGCGGGCACGGCTTCGAGCGACGGAAAGACGGTGAACGTGGGCAGCGCCGTGGCCAACCGCATGAATGCTTTCGAGAACTTCGTGAAGATACAAAGCGACGCCGCCCTGCGCCAGGTGGCCGGGCAATATGCTTACGATGACAACGAGGGGGCCGAGGGCGAGCTGACCCTCCGCTCCGGAGGCGAGGAAATCAACGACCAGCTGGAGCAGAAGCTCAACGAACGCCTGGCCATGGCAGGCATCGAAGTGCTGGAAGCCCGCATCAACTACCTGGCCTATGCGCCTGAGATTGCCGCCGTGATGCTCCGCCGTCAGCAGGCCTCGGCCATCATCAGTGCCCGCGAGAAAATCGTGGAGGGTGCCGTGTCGATGGTCCACATGGCACTGGACAAGCTCTCGAAGGACGAAATCGTGGAGCTGGACGAGGAGAAGAAGGCCGCCATGGTGAGCAACCTGCTCGTAGTGCTCTGCGCCGACGAGGCTGCTCAGCCGGTGCTGAATACGGGGACGCTGAATCATTAAGTAAATTGGGATTTGGTTGTACTTTTCTTTTGCCTTGATGCAAAAGATCAAGCGCTGAAGCTCAGAGGCTACTCCGCCCTTACTTTTTGCTAAAAGGCAGAAACTCGCTTCGCTCAGACAGTCTGCCTTTCTTCACGCAAAAAGCAAGGGCTGCGCTTAACGCCTCTTCACTTAGGCGCGGCTGCGCGGTCGGGAATGCAAATGATGTCTCTGTCATGTCGAGCTTGTCGAGACATCTTACGTAGCGCAAGGCTGAATGTGAGATCCCTCGACTGCGCTCGGGATGACATTGCACCAACACGCCGGATGGCTCTCCGGCCTCACTGTAGGGGCGTAAAGCGGAGGATGGCTTTCCGCCGTTAAAAAGGGCAGGCTGTTTGAGCGAAGCGAGTTCCTGCCCTTTAGGCGGAAAGGCGTCCGGAGTAGCCCCGGAAGTGCAGACGGGGTCCTTTGCATAAATTGCTCACGCTCGGCTGCATTCAAGCAAGCTTGATGCCGCACTCGCTTAATCGCAATTTTCTTTTTGGTATCTTTTTCTTTCGGACAAGCGAAAGAAAAAGTGCATGATAATTCCCATATACCGAATAACAATGAAGACATCGGACGAACATAGACTAATGACCCGCATCAACCGGCGTCTGATGAAGGGCATCGTGGACTACGGCCTTCTGGAGGACGGCGACCGGGTGCTCGTCGGTCTCTCCGGCGGTAAGGATTCGCTCGCCCTGACCGAACTGCTGGCCGCCCGGGCACGCATTTATAAGCCCCGCTTCGAGGTGGAGGCCGTGCACGTGGCGATGCGCAACATCCCTTACCAGAGCGACTCGGACTATCTGCGCGCCTTCTGCGAGGAGCGGGGAGTGCCCTTCACGCTGCGTGAGACAGAGTTCGACCCCTCGACGGACACGCGTAAGTCGCCCTGCTTCCTCTGCTCGTGGAATCGTCGCAAGGAACTCTTCACCGTGGCCAAGGAGAAAGGGTGCAACAAGATTGCCCTGGGCCATCACATGGACGACATCCTCGTGACGCTCCTCCTGAACCAGACGTTCCAGGGTGCCTTCTCCACCATGCCCCCGCGGCTGGTGATGGAGAAGTTCGACATGATCCTCATCCGCCCCCTCTGCCTGGTGCATGAGGCGGACTTGGAGCAACTGGCCGCCCTGCACGGCTATCGGAAGCAGGTGAAGCACTGCCCCTACGAGCACGACTCCCACCGGGCCGCCATGCGCGACGTCCTCCGCCGGCTTGAAGCCATGAACCCCGAAGCGCGCTACAGTCTCTGGGCCTCCATGACGAATGTGCAGAAGGGGTTGTTGCCGGGGAAAATATGACACACATACAATTTAGGAACAATATAATATATAGATATGAAAGCTGTTTATACGATTTTACTTTTGATTGTGTCGAACATCTTTATGACCTTCGCCTGGTATGGCCACCTGAAGCTACAGGAAATGAAGGTCATCAGTAACTGGCCGCTCTACGCCGTCATCCTCTTCTCCTGGGCCATCGCCCTGGTCGAGTACTCCTTCCAGGTGCCCGCCAACCGCATCGGCTTCGTCGAGAACGGGGGACCCTTCTCGCTGATGCAGCTCAAGGTCATCCAGGAGGTCATCACGCTGATGATCTTCACGCTCTTCACCACCGTCTTCTTCAAGGGCGAGGCGCTGCACTGGAATCACTTCGCCGCCTTTGTCTGCCTGGTGCTGGCGGTGTATTTTGTGTTTTACAAGTGACGGTATCTCACCACAGAGGACACGGAGTTACACGGAGTTTATTCTTTTCTCCCCTTCTCACCACAGATTACACGGATTGGCACAGGGTTATGGGATTAATCCTCTGTGTGACTCTGTGTCCGCCTGCCGTGTGGGTGCTGGATCCCGCATCGAGTGCGGGATGACGGATGCCTAAAAAAAATGACCGGATGGCCCGTGGGGGGAAGGCCTTCCGATCATTCTCAGTTTTCAATTCTCCATTTACAGCGGGCTTCCGCTCTGTCCACCTTCGCCACTTTCTTCCTCTTCGTCCTCGCCGGGGATTTGCGTCTCCTCGCTCGGCTTGCCCAGCCATTCCATGAAGGTGACGCCTTCAGTGGCGATGAGGGCACGGGTGTAGCCGCCGCTCAGATTACGGGTGCGGTCGGGCGAGAACTGCACGCGCAGGCCGGTAATCTGGTCGCTGCTCACTTCGTCCTTGGTCGCCACGCCATTGCCGGCGGAGAGGGTGGTGTAGCGGAACCAGCCGAGGCCCTCGATGTGGATGGCGCGGCTTTCCTTCATGAAGTCGGCCATGATGTTGGGCAGGGCGCGCAGCACGGCGTGGGTGTCGGAGGGCGACACGGTCGACTCGCGTGCAATGCGGTTGGCCAGTTCCTGCGTCTCTACGGGGAGTCCCACGGTGACGCAGCGCGGATACCACAGCTTATTGATGGCTTGCTGTACTCTTTTCCAAAAAATCATACAAATCAAGTTTTTGTGTCTCTTTGCCTTCTGTAGTCTGTCATATAGGTAAGCCGTTGGCTGACAATGCGTTGCATTTTAGTCCCCACAGCATTGTCGTTTGTCCCCGATGAGGGTCTCATGTGTCCCCGACGAGGACCTCGTTTGTCCCCCACGAAGGGCTCGTTTGTCCCCCACGAGAAAACGGCACGTCCTCGGCCACCTGCACGTCTGACTTTTTCTTGACAAAAAGACGGGTTAGACATATAATTTATTTATCTCGGTTTTTATTTCTTTTGTTTAGTCTCAATGAGGAACCTCTTCGGATTGTTATTTGGGAATAGGCTGAATACAACGTATGTACCATCTCCAGTTCGGCGAAGCTTGATAGGTGTATACTGAGTTAGCGGGAACTTGGATAACGTCAAGATTGTGACTGTCAGAGAAAACATCCGTACCCGGAAGAGTGGGTGGGGTTGTAGCTAGGCAGATAATGGTAGTTAATGCTGTGCAGCCACCGAATGCGTAACCGATTCTTTTCACCCCATCTGGAATAATGATAGAGGTCAGGGATTCACAGTCTTCAAATACGCTGTTTTCAATGAACGTTACTTCATCAGGCAGGGTGATGGATGTTAGATTGCGGCAGTAAGCGAATGCGTATGCTCCGATGTTATTCACTCCATTCGGTAAGGTGATAGAAGTTAGTGCGTAGCAGTTTCTGAATGCTGCGCGTCCGATGCTTGTCATTTCAACCGGAAGGGTTATGGAGGTCAAATTATAAGAGTATTGAAACGATAGTTCTCCAAGTCCTGTGACACCTTGTGGCAGTTTGGCACTAATAAGCTGGGCATTGTTACTCGAACGATTGTAGATTAAATTATTTTCGTCCGTTCCTGTGTAGATGGCTTTTGCAAGGTCGAATGTTTTTAATGAGCCTTGCGACACGATAGCTGCCCAGTCGACCTCATTGATACTACCGCTTGTCACGGTGATGTCAGTCAAGTCAGTGCGATTGCCTATCATAGCAGCGAGGTCACCAGGTTGGAGAGCACCCGCTGTCAATGTGGTGCCGTCTAAGACAGATTTTATGGCTGTCACCTGTATTCGTTCGATGTCGGTGTTACCTTGTCCGTTGTCCAACATCACGAGGATTTCACCTTCGGACTCTTTATTCGTAGGAGCGATAATACTCAAATTGAATTCGGTGGCGGATCCACTGACCTTGGTGACAATTGTCTTCCAGCCCTTGGGATTTACGACGAAAATGTTGTCCGGAGTAAACTGGTTACTACCACTGGCAGTGAAGCGAATGCTTTGTTCGCTGCCGCAAACTAACTCGATTTCCGTTACATCGAAAGTCAGCATGAGGCCTGTATAGCGAGGAATAGAGATGGTTGTAGTTCCATCGGCCATGATAAAGGTGACTTGCGTGGGGTCAGTGGTGTCTATCCTGCTGAAAAAGTTGTCACCTTTCTCACCACTGATGCGAGTCCAAGTTTGGCCACCGTTTACGCTCAGATATATGGCATCGGCTACTAAAATAGCTCCTTGGGCATCAGTAGTTACCCCTTGGGCTCTAAGATTGTTTCCCGTGGACAGTTGTGGTATGGGAGCGGATGTGCCGATTGCGCCCGTTTCGCCGTTGGCACGGAAGGGGTTACCTTGGTCGTCAGTCATCAACTTACCATTCAGCGTCCAGTACCAGTTGCCATCCTCGCCTTGGGTAATACCTATTTGGGGAGTGATGCCGTCCTCGCCTTGTTCGCCTTGTTCGCCCTTCTGGCCATGGTAGATTGTGATGGCGGGGGAGTTGAGGAAAGAGATGGTGTAACCCACTTCCATGCCGGCTTCCGTAATGGGGGTAACGGCAGTGATGTAGTCCACCGTATTGAGTAGAGTTTGGAGAGATTGAATGTTGGTGTTCGTCTCCGTTTGCCAAGTCTCAAGGGAGGCGATGCGTTCGGTGTTCTGATTGACTTGTTCCCAGAGTTTGGAGTCATCGTAACTGCAGGCTGTCAGTACTAAAACTGTCAGCAGAGTGGACAGTTTTTTTAATGCTTTCATGTAGGTGCGCATTTAATTGATTAAATTTCGGTATAAGTAATATTAACAATCTGTAGATCCTTGTTTGTCATGGTTCTATAGCGACGATTTTATCTGCCCATGTGCTCCAGTTCTCCGCAGCCTTGTAGGAATCCACAGAAGTGGCTGGGACATAAATGCTGGTAAGGGTCTCGCAATCTAGGAAAATATCTACACCCAATGTGGGCGGGTTTGAAGCCAAACAGGTTACAGTGTTCAAATCGCTACAGTCGTAGAATGCTTCACTTCCAATGCTCGTCACCTCTTTTGGAATGGTGATGGTACTTAGAGAAGTTCTGTAGAAAGCATTTTCTCCAATGCTCGTCAAACCGTCTGGAAGGTTGATGAGAGCCAAGTTGAAGCTGTATTGGAATGCTCGTTTTCCGATACTTGTCAATCCATCAGGCAGGGTGACAGAAATCAGGAGGTCACTATGGTAAAATGCCTCGTCTCCGAGTCCTGTGATTCCTTGTGGTAATTTGATATTAACAAGTGATGGCTCACCTGGACTCAGGTTACCGTTAGAATATATAATACTGTTACTATCTGTTCCCGTATAAGTGGCACCTGCAAGATCCAGCACTTTTAAATGCCGGTAGTTATTCTTGATGGCTGCCCAATCGGCTTCATTTATACTACCACTTGTTACGGTAATGTTGTCTAGACGGCTTCGATTACCTATCGCCGTGGCGAGTTCACCGGGTTGAAGTGAAGTTGCTGTTAGTAGAGAACCCTCAGCGTTATTCTCTATGGTATACTTAACAGCCGTTACTTTTACTCTTCCGATGGTTGTGTTTCCTTGCCCATTGTTTAGCATTACGAGGATTTCCCCATCAGCGGTACCGCTTTCTGCATCAGCAGGTGCAGTAACGGTCATGGTGAAAGCGGTATTAGTGGTACGGGTTAATGCGATGGAGACTTTCCAACCGTCAGGAGTCACGGTATAAAGATTATCTAAGGTGAACTGGGTACTACCTTCGGCAGTGAAATTTATTTCCGTATCGGTTCCATAGAGTAATTGGATAGAGTCTTGGCTGAACGTCAGTTTGATACTCGTGTAACGGGGAATAGAGAATATTGCGCCATCGGCTAGGATGAAGGTTACTTGCGTAGGGTTAGTGGTATCTATGCTACTGAAGAAATTACCGCCTTTCTCACCGCTGACGCGAGTCCAGTTTCTGCCATCGTCCACACTCAAGTAAATAGCATCGGGAGCGATGGCGTTGCCCTGTGTATCAGTGGTTACATTGGTGAGGTTTGCACCCATAGCCAGTTGGGGGACAGGAGCGGAGGCACCGGTTGCGCCCGTCTCCCCGTTGGCACGAATGGGATTGCCTTGCTCGTCGGTCATCAACTCGCTATTCAGCGTCCAGTACCAGTTTCCGTCTCCACCTTGCGTAACGCCAATTTGGGGAGTTATACCATTTTCGCCTTTATCGCCCTTGTCGCCATTCTTTCCGTGGTAGATGGTGATGGCGGGGGAGTTGAGGAAGGAGATGGTGTAGCCCACCTCTACACCGTTCTCCACGATGGGTGTCACGGCGGTGATGTAGTCGGTGGTGTTCAGCAGTGTCTGGAGGGACTGGATGTTGGTGTTCGTCTCCGCCTGCCAGGCTTCGAGGGCGGCGATGCGTTCGGTGTTTTGGTTGATTTGATTCCTGAGTTCGGAATCGTCGTAGCTGCAGGCAGTCATCGTTAGGGCAGCCAGCAGGAAGGTTAGTGTCTTTGTTGCTTTCATATTAATATGTATTTAATTGATTATGCTTTTAATACTTTCCTGCAAATGTAATCAATTAAATTACATATACAAACAAAAAACTTACTTTTTCCTAAAGAATGTTATGCCCCGGCGGATTTCACTCCGCCAGATACCGCTCCATCCCCTGTGTCATGTACGTCTGGTAATGTCCCGCGGAGTCAGCATAGATGAAGTAGGCGTCCAGGTCGGGGCGCGACTCTACGAAAGCCTTGGCGCGCTCCAGACCCATCACCATGCAGGCTGTGGCGTAGGCGTCGGCGCTCATGCAGTCGCTGGCGATGAGCGTGGCGGAGAGCAGGTGGTGCAGGGCGGGATAGCCTGTGGCGGGGTCGATGGTGTGGGCGTACTTGCGGCCCTCGTGGTAGTAATAGTTGCGGTAGTTGCCGGAGGTGGCGATGCCCACGCCGCTGACGTGGAGCACAGTCTGCAGCTCTTGGTTGGTGGAGAGCGAGTCGTCCACGGGCTTGTTCACGCCGATGCGCCACAGGGCGTTCTGCGGGTTGCGTCCACCGGTCACCACCTCACCGCCAATGTCCACCATGAAGTTCTCCACGCCCCGGCGGCGCAGCATCTGGGCGATGATGTCCACGGCGTAGCCCTTGGCCACGGCGCTACAGTCCAGCATGACGCGCGGGTCGGTCTTCGTTACCCGTCCTTCGGGCGTGAGGCTCACCTTCTCGTAGCCCACGAGGCGGCGTAGGCTGTCCACAGCGGCGGAGTCGGGGAACTGTCCTTTCTTGAAGCCGAAGCCCCAGGCGTTGACCAGCGGGGCGACGGTGATGTCGAAGGCGCCCGCCGTCTCGCGCGAAATCTGCATGCTGCGGCGGAAGACGTTGCGGAAGAGGGAGTCCGTCACGATGTCCTCGCCACGGTTGACGCGGGTGATGACCGCCGTGTCGTTGAAAGGTGACAGGGAACCGTCGAAACGGAGCATCTCGGCTTCGATGTCCGCCTTGAGGTTCTCGGCGTGTTGGTAGGTGATGTTGTAGACGGTGCCGAATATCAGGCCGCTGTCCCGCTGATAGGGCACGGAGCGGTTGTGGCGCACCAGTATCCACACGGTGCCTGCCAGGAGCAGGAGCACCCATACGAGGTTTTTTCTTGTTCGTTTATCCATAGTGCTGTATCAAATGTTCGATGAGTATTTTCAGTCCGATGATGATGAGGATGACGCCTCCCAGGAGGTCGGGCTTCAGGCGGCGGGAAATGCCGCATCCGAAGCGGATGCCCAGTCCCAGTCCCGCAAGCGAGAGGACGAAGGACACAAAGCCGATGACGCCCACCGGGGGCAGGATGGCTGCCAGCCCCTTCATGCCCAGGAAGGCGAAGGACACGCCGACGGCCAGGGCGTCGATGCTCGTGGCTACGGCCAGCATGGTGACCACACGCAGACTGGTGGGGTCGTACTCATGGCGGCAGTCTTCTTCTTTGAACGACTCCCGCACCATGCGTCCGCCCAGGAAAGCGAGGATGGCGAAGGCTATCCAGTGGTCCACGTCCTCGATGAGGTGGCTGAAGGTCGTGGCGCACGCCCAGCCGATGAGGGGCATCAATGCCTGAAAGAAACCGAAAAAGAAAGCCATCACCAGCATGGGACGCCACCGCGTGCGCTTCAGCAGGATGCCGCTGGCGATGGACACCGCGAAGCAGTCCATGGCAAGGCCTATGGCTATGAGCCAGATTTCGATGTGAGTCATGATGTTAATTGAGAATTGAGAATTGATAATTGAGAATTATTCTTTCGTCCTTTATTCTTTTGTTCTTCATTCTTTCATTCTTCATTTAATCGGCAGCTTGTACGTCAGCGTGTAGACCACGCCCAATGTGCTCGAGTCATAGTTGCCGAAGCCGGGCACGTAAGCCGGGTCGCCGTATTCGCCCGTCTTGGCGGAGAGGCGGAACTTGTAGCGCAAGGCCCAGCCCATGTAGAAGCCTTTCCAGATGTGGGCACGGATGCCGGCACTGACCTCAATCCAGTGCATGCTGCCCTTCATGCCGTGTTGGGAGAAGGGGGGCATCGTGCCGCCCCAGATGCCGTCGGTGATGTTGGGGTTGCCCATGCCTCCGCCGTAGACGGGATCGTCGATGGAGAGGCTCTCCACGTCGTAGGAGAAGCTGCTCACGGCGTAGCGCAGGCCCACGAGGAGCATGTGGCCGTGCTTCTTCTTGTAGAAGGCGTTGTAGTCCATGCCGAGGCGCAGGTAGGGGGCACCGGTCTTGTAGTGGATGCCGTCCTCGCTCCAGGCGTCGCTTCGTCCGTAGCCCACTTCGAGGGTGGGGAAGAAGCGGTTCTTCAGGTTGACGTCCGCCATCACTTCTACGCTCAGGTTATCGCTTCCCAGCAGGTGGCTTCCCGGTCCCCAGAGGTCCACGCTCAGGTCCACACCGTTGAAGAGAGGGTAGACGGGCACGTCCTTGTCTTCCTTCTTCTCCTGCTTGCGGGCCACGGGGCGGTTGTCCGCGGGGGTGCTCGTCTGCGCGTGTCCCGGCAGGGCGATGAGCAGGCAGAGGAGCAGACTAATAGAATATGTCAAGGTTCTTCGTTCCATTGATGTTGGCTTCAGGGTTAGCGATGTAGATGGAGTCAATGCTCCGGCGGGTGTATCGGATGTCCGTGATGCTCTGCTGCATCTGGTAGCCGCAATCCATGGAGACGAAGTACGGCTGGTTTGTGTGGCGGATGACGAGGGTGTCCGTGGCCTGCCCCCTGTAGTGGAAGATGAGCTCGGTGGAGTCCGCGGCATACTGCAAGGGTAGGGAGAAGGCCGTCACCTGCGCCATGCGGTTGATGATGACGGAGTCTGTGCCCGCGGCGGTGACGGTCAGTGAGTCGAGCGTGTCCCGCATGGCCGTGCCCAGCGTGGGGTCTACCTGGCAGACGTTGCACACAATCATGCCCCGGTTGTCGGTCATGGAGCAGTCGGGCTCTTCGGAGCAGGCGTGGAGCAGGCTCGTCAGGGCGTAGAGCAGGGTGGCTGCTATCGTGAGGTTGAATAGTTTTCTCATATATAATAATGTAGTTTCAGATGGTTTTCTCAATGTGATACTTGTTCCGTTCGGTCGAGTTGCGCGAGATGAGTTCGCCCAGGAAGCCTGCCACGAAGAGCTGCGTGCCGATGATCATGGCCGTCAGCGACAGGTAGAAGTAGGGCGAGTCAGTCACGAGCCGATAGGGCATGCCGTGGTGGAGGGCATAGAGCTTGCTGACGCCCACGATGATGACCGCCACGAAGCCGAAGATGAACATCAGCGACCCCAGGAAGCCGAAGAAGTGCATGGGCTTGATGCCGAAGGTGGAGAGGAACCACAGGGAGATCAGGTCCAGGTAGCCGTTGAAGAAGCGGTTCAGCCCGCCGAACTTGGTCTTGCCGAACTTGCGTGCCTGGTGGTGAACCACCTTCTCGCCGATTTTGCTGAATCCGGCGTTCTTGGCCAGGTAGGGGATGTAGCGGTGCATTTCGCCGTAGACCTCGATGTTCTTGACGACTTCCTTGCGATAGGCCTTCAGCCCGCAATTGAAGTCGTGCAGGTTCCGGATGCCGGACACGCGGCGTGCCGTGGCGTTGAAGAGCTTGGTGGGAATGGTCTTCGACAGGGGGTCGTAGCGTTTCTTCTTCCAGCCCGACACCAGGTCGTAGCCCTCCTCGGTGATCATGCGGTAGAGTTCGGGGATTTCGTCGGGACTGTCCTGCAGGTCGGCGTCCATGGTGATGACCACGTCGCCCTGCGCCAGCCGGAAGCCGCAGAACAGGGCGGGCGACTTGCCGTAGTTTCGGCGGAACTTTATGCCCTTCACC
>CALUFR010000107.1 GCA_944319875.1 uncultured Bacteroides sp. | reverse complement strand
GACTGGATTCGAACCAGCGACCACACGCCCCCCAGACGCGTACTCTAACCGGGCTGAGCTACACCCCGAATTGCGGATGCAAAGGTACGGCTTTATTTTTAATCTGCAAATATATGGCCTGTTTTTTCACGGGGGATACTGAAATAATTCTCCGAAGGGGGCCGAAAGCGGGGGATGGAGGGGCTTTTACAGCCCCATGCACTCGCGGAAGAAGTCGAGAGTCTCGAAAATGGTGTCCTTGTCGGCCGTCTGGTCGAGGCTGATGTCGCCCACGTCTTTCAGCAGGGTGAAGTTGATGACGCCGGCGGTGTTCTTCTTGTCGTGCCGCATCAGTTCGTACAGGCGGTCGTAGTGCTTGCAGGTGAAAGGGAAAGCGCCGTAGTTCTCCCGGATGAAGCGGATGACCTGCCGCATGCGGTCCTGCGGGAAGCCTGTCCGGAGGTGCGAGAGATAGAGTTCGCACACCAGTCCCCACGCCACGGCATAGCCGTGCAACACGGGGCGTTCCTCGGCCAAGGTCAGGCTTTCGAAAGCATGGCCGACGGTGTGACCCAAGTTGAGCGCCTTGCGGATGCCCTGTTCCCGGGGGTCTTGCTCCACGATGTCCTCCTTGACCTGCACGGAGCGGCCCACCATCTCCCGTAGCCGGGCATAGTCGGGCTGTTCGGTGTCGAAGGCCAGCAACTCGTCCAAGTGGCGGGACGTGCTGATGAGGCCGTGCTTCAGCATCTCGGCATAGCCGGAGAAGAAATTGTGCGCGTCGAGGCTGCGCAGGAACTCCGTTTCGAGGAGCACGCAGGCCGCCGGGGCGAAGGCGCCGATCTCGTTTTTCAGCCCGTTGAAGTTGATGCCCGTCTTTCCGCCCACCGAGGCGTCCACCATGGCCAGCAGGGTGGTGGGGATGTTGATGTAGGCGATGCCGCGCTTGAACGTGGCCGCGGCAAATCCTCCCAGGTCGGTCACCATGCCTCCGCCCAGATTGAGGAGGAGCGAATGGCGCGTGGCGCCCCGCTCGCTCAGTGCCTGCCACACGTGGGACAGGCTGTCGAGGGTCTTGTTCACGTCTTCGGCGCCGATGCGGATTACCTCGGCTCCGTGCAGGGCGGGTATGCCTTCCAGTCGGGGCAGGCACAGGCGGTGCGTGTGTTCGTCGGTCAGGATGAACAACCGGTCGTGCGGACACGTGTCGAGGGCTTGCGTCAGGCTTTTCTCCAGGTCCTGACATAGGATGACTTCTTGCTTGCTCATGGCTTGTTTCTCTGTTTCCGCAGGCAAAGATAGCGTTTGCGGGGCGAAGTTGTATCAATCCGGACGCATATTTTACGCTTTAGCGGAGCTTTACCGGCCTTAAAGCGCTGCTTTAAGCCGTTTAAAGTGTTGCTTTATCCCTGATAAAGTATTGCTTTAAGCCTTTTAAAGTGGCACTTTAAAATGGATAAAGGAAAAATAAAGTATTAACTTATTGAAAGAAAAGGTGTATCTTTGCGGCGTTTAATTTTAAAACCGATTGAAATATGAAAGCTTTATTGCCGGTGTTCTGCCGTCCGCTGGGTTATGGGATTATCGCGTTGGGACTGTTCATGCCTTTTCTGATGGTCATGATGGGACGGGTGACCGACGCTAACCTGCTGTTCTACAAGGAGTGCTCCAAATTGCTGATGATGATGGGCGCGCTGATGATTATCTTCGCTTGGCACAAGGGGGAGACGGCCGATAGCGAGAAAGTGCGCAACGCGGCCGTGCGCAACGCCATGTTCCTGACGGTGCTCTACGTCTTCGGCGGGATGCTCTACCGTGTTTGGCGGGGCGACGTGATGTCGGTGGATAGCTCTACGTTCCTCATTTTTCTCATCATCAACGTGCTCTGCCTGGAGTTTGGTCTTAAAAAAGCTTCAGTAGACCGCCTTTTCAAGCAAAACGGTCGCTAAAAAACGTAAAACGCTTCCTTTTTGATTAAACCTTTGCGTAGGTAGCCCGTCAAAGCGTTCAGAATTATCAGACGTTTTACATAATAAGAAAAGAATAGACTCATGAAGAAGATTTTGACACTGACCTTGCTGCTTTGGGCGGCAGCATCGTCGGTGGTAGCTCAGAGCAGAAGCTACTCCGGAGGCCAAAGCCGGGGCGTCACCGTGACAGGCAAACTGATGGAGGGTGATACGCAAGGACCGGCCATGGAAGCCACCGTGCAGCTTCTGGCATTGCCGGACAGCGCGTATGTGACAGGTGTGGCCAGTGATGGCCAGGGAAACTTCCGCTTGTCGAGGGTGAAAGCGGGAAAGTACCTGCTGAAGGTGTCGTACATCGGTTTCAAGACGCTGTATCATCCTTTGCAACTGAACACGTCGAAGCCGACCCATAACGTCGGCACCTTGACGCTGGAGTCCGATGCCATCATGCTGGCCGAGGCGGTCATCGTGGCCGAAGCCCCGCAGGTGCAGGTGGTGGAGGACACGCTGCAATACAACTCATCGGCCTACCGCACGCCCGAAGGCTCCACGCTGGAGGAACTGGTGAAGAAACTGCCGGGCGCCGAAGTGGACGAGGACGGCAACATCAAGATCAACGGTAAGGACATCTCGAAAATCATGGTCAACGGCAAGGAATTCTTTGGCGGAGACGTGGCCACCGCGATGCAGAACCTTCCGGTGGAAATGATTGAGAAGCTGAAGACCTACGACAAGAAGTCCGACCTGGCGCGTATCACCGGCATCGATGACGGCGAGGAGGAAACCGTGCTCGACCTGACCGTGAAGAAGGAAATGGAGACGGGATGGTTCGGCAACGCCGACGTGGCGGGAGGTACCAAGGACCGCTATTCGGCCCGCGCCATGATCAACCACTTCCGCGGCCCCACGCAGATGTCCATCATCGGGCGTATCAATAACGTCAATAACCAAGGCTACTCCGGCGGAGGAGGCGGCCCGCGCTGGCGCCGCAACAACGGCATGACCACCACGAAGGAGGTGGGCATCAACTTCGCCACTTCCAGCGAGAAACTGGACGTGGAGAGCAGCGCGCGCTATAATTACCGGGACAACAACCAGATCAGCACCGGATATACCGAGAACTTTCTGGCCGGAGGCGCCGGTTCGTCGTTCTCCAACTCCAACTCTTCGGGGCGCACCAAGAACATGAACCTCAATGTGAACGCGATGCTGGAGTGGCGTCCGGACACGCTGACGAACATCATCTTCCGCCCCAACTTCTCGTACGGCGACACGAAGAGCAATACGGTCTCCCTGTCGGGCACGTTCAATGACGACCCGTATAACTTCGTGACCAACCCGAACGATTACCTCGACCTGACGGCGCTGACGAAGGCTGATATCCTGAGCGACGACCCCCTGAAGGACATCCGCGTCAACACCAGCAACGACTGGAAACGGAGCGACGGCAACTCCCTGTCGGCCAACGCTACCCTGCAGGCCAACCGCCGCCTGAACGACCGGGGGCGCAACATCACCCTGCGCGGACGCTTCAGCTACGGAGACAACGGCAGCGATCAGTACAGCTCGTCGGACACCCGTTACTTCCAGGACGAAGGGCGCGAGGACGACGTGATACGCCGCTTCATCACGTCTCCCTCGTCCAACTACAGCTATCAGGCACAGTTCACCTATAGCGAACCCATCGCCAAGGCCACGTTCCTGCAATTCAGCTATCGTTTCCAGTACAGTTATAGTGAAAGCGACCGCAACACGTATGACCTAGCTTCCTTGGGGTGGGAGATGGGCAACCCGCTTCCCTCGGACTACCTCAACCATCGGGACGACGACCAGAGCAAGTATGCCGAATATAAGACGTATGAACACGACGCCCGCTTAGGCCTCCGCTTCATCCGTCCGAAGTATCAGCTGAACGCGGGCATGTCTTTCCGCCCCCAGAACACGAAGCTCTCCTACCGGAAGGGGGATATTGACACGGTGAGCACCCGCAATGTGTTCAACGTGGCTCCGAACATCGACTTCCGCATGCGTTTCTCCAAGGTGAGCCAGCTGCGCGTCACCTACCGCGGACGAAGCAGCCAGCCCAGCATGGAGAACCTGCTCCCCGTGACCGATGACTCCAATCCGCTGAGCATCCAGACGGGTAATCCGGACCTGAAGCCGTCGTTCAGCCACAACATCGACGCCTTCTACAATAACTATATAGCCGACAAGCAGCGAGGCATCTTCACGCGCGCCTTCTTCCAGGCTACGCAGAACAGCATCAGCCAAAGCCGCACCTACAACGAGGCGACCGGTGGATGGACCTCCATGCCCAAGAATATCAACGGCAACTGGAACGTGTTCGGCCTCTTCGGCTTCAACACGGCCTTGAAGAACAAAAAATTCAATATCGGCACCTTCTCGAACATCCGATATACCAACAACGTGGGCTACCTGACTTCGGGAAGCGGTGCGGACGCCCTGGAGCAGAAGAACACGACGACCAACCTGGCCCTGACTGAGAACTTGCGCGCCACGTACCGCGATGATATCTTCGAGGTGGGATTGAACGGTAACTTCTCCTACACCATCGAGAAAGACAAGCTGACGCCTTCCAACAACCAGAACCCCTACACGTTTGCCTACGGTGTGTTCACCAACATTAACGCGCCGTGGAACATGAGTTTCAACACCAATATCTCCAACCAGAGCCGCCGCGGCTACCGGGACAGCAGTATGAACCGCAACGAGCTTATCTGGAACGCGCAGATCGCCCAGACGTTCCTGAAGGGGGACATGACCGTCAGCTTCGAGATGTATGACATCTTGCGCCAACAGAGCAACATCACCCGCTCGCTGACCGCCAGTGGCCGCTCGGTGTACGAGTACAATGGCGTCAACAGCTACTGCATGCTGCACGTCATTTACCGCCTGAACATCTTTGGCGGGAAGATCAACCGTGAGAAAGGAAGGCAGATGAACTTCGGCCCCGGTGGACATCGTCCGCCCGGAGGCGGACCGGGACCGAGACGCCGTCGTTTCTGATGGAATAAGTTTGTTTTTCCCGATGTTTTTCCTACATTTGTTCTCCATAAGCAGTATGGAGAACAAATGTTTGATTGGGGTACTCTCGTTAGTCAGATAGTCGCGGCCGCTTTCGATGTGGTGTATTTCGGCGTGGTGTTGGGGACAATTCTTGTGATTGTGCTCGACAACCGTAATCCCGTGAAGACCCTGGCCTGGATATTGGTCCTGATCTTTCTGCCCATCGTGGGGCTTGTGTTCTACTTCTTCTTCGGACGGAGCCGGCATCACGAGCGTATCATCAACCGGAAAGGATACAACCGCTTGCAGAAAAAGCCGATGCTGGAGTACATGTCTCAAACATCCTGTTCCCTTCCTCCGGCCTATAACCGCTTGATAGCCTTCTTCCGCCATACGGATCAGGCCCTGCCTTTTGAAGGAAACCGCATCGAAACCTATACGTCGGGCGAGACCATGTTGCAGGCGCTTCTGAGGGAGTTGCAGAAGGCGGTTCATCATATTCATCTGGAGTTTTATATCTTTGAGGATGACGCCGTGGGGCGTATGGTGCGCGACGTGCTGATGGAAAGGGCCCGTGCCGGTGTGGAGGTTCGTGTGCTCTATGACGACGTCGGGTGCTGGCATGTCTCCAAGCGTTTTTATGAGGAAATGCGCGAGGCGGGCATTGAGGTACGCAGTTTTCTGAAGGTACGTTTCCCGTTGTTTACGAGCAAGGTGAATTTCCGCAATCACCGGAAGCTGGTGGTGATAGACGGACGGATCGGTTTTATCGGGGGCATGAACCTAGCCGAGCGGTATGTAAAAGGAGTGTCGTGGGGTGTGTGGCGGGACACACACCTGCTGGTGGAAGGAAAGGCGGTGCACGGACTGCAGACCACCTTCTTGCTCGACTGGTATTTTGTGGACCGCACACTGATGACGGGTGCCTGTTATTTCCCCCGGTTGCAGCCTTGCGGCTCTTCGCTGATGCAGATTGTGACCAGTGAGCCTGTAGGCCCCTGGAATGAGATTATGCAGGGACTGGTGATGGCCATCAGTTGCGCCAAGAAATATTTCTATATCCAGACCCCCTATTTCCTGCCTACCGATGCTATTCTGGTCGCTTTGCGTACAGCAGCCCTGGCCGGGGTGGATGTCCGGCTGATGCTTCCGCAGAAAGCGGACGCCCGCATTATCCACTTAGCTTCATGTTCCTACCTGAACGAAGTGCTGGCGGCCGGTGTGAAAGTCTATTTCTATCGAAAAGGATTTCTGCATTCCAAGCTGATGGTGTCTGATGATGAGCTTTCCACGGTAGGCTCCACGAACATGGACTTCAGAAGCTTTGAGCATAACTTTGAAGTGAACGCGTTTATCTATGACACGGAAACGGCTTTGCTGATGCGTGAGATTTTCTTGCAGGACCAGCGGGACTGCGTGCAGCTGCATCTGAAGACCTGGACTAAACGCCCTTGGTACAGAAAGGCACTGGAAAGCCTGGTTCGCCTGCTGGCTCCGCTTCTGTAGGCAAGGGATCGTGTCCTTTCTATTGGAAGAACGAGAAGTTGACACTTCCGTAAATCCGCCGCTCGACGAAGTGAGGATGAGTTTCGAAGTTGTCTTTTTTTCCATGCTCCAGCACGAAGAGCCCGCCTTCCTTGAGCAGGCCGTGCTCGAAGATCAGGTCGGGGAGTGTCTCCAGCTCCTTCAGCTCGTAGGGAGGATCCGCAAAGATAAAGTCGAACGGTGTCCGGCAGCTTTGGATATATTTGAATACATCTCCTCGGACGGGGATACATTTGTCTGTCTTGACTTCATTCATGACTTTGCAGATGAAGGCGTGATGGTCGCGGTCTTTTTCAACGCAGATGACCCGGTCGCATCCGCGCGACACCAGCTCCAGACTGATGCTGCCGGTTCCGGCAAACAGGTCGAGCGCCTGGACGCCCTCTTCGAAGTCCATGTAGTTGGACAACACATTGAACAGATTTTCTTTGGCAAAGTCGGTGGTGGGCCGTGCCTTGAATGAACGGGGGACGTCGAAACGGCGTCTTTTGTATATTCCGCTGATTACTCGCATTGGGTGATGGCTTGTAGGTCGAGGTTGTGGGCAGGGTTGGTGATAAATACCTGCCGGATGTATTTTCGCAATTCTGTCATCAAGGAGTCCTTTTGCTCCAGCAGTCCGGTGAGGTGCAGTTCATCCCGCTCCTGGCTGAAGTCCAGTTGTTTCCAGGCGTAGAGCAGGTAGTAGATGCGGTCCGACAGGGCCTTGCAGGGGAAGGAGTTGGCCAAAAGCAGCCGTCCCCGTTCGAAGCAATAGACGTCCGTCGCTTTCTTCCGTAGGTTTACATACATTTTCCGGTTGTTTCCCAGCCGGCTTTTGGAAGAGAAATATTCGATGAACGGACTGGCCTGAGCGTAGAAAAAGGCTTCGGGATATTGTTCGCGTAGGAAGTTATAGGCGCTCTTGTCCATGCCGAACACGACCACCGTGTTGTTCCTGTGCAGGATGTTGTATTGTACGGTTTCGTTCTCCTGTGTGGGGAAGTTATGATAGAAGATGGTTTCAGCCTGCTCGTCTTCGAAGTATTCCAAGGGAATGAAGGTGAAGCGCTTGTTGGCCATCAGGATGTTGACGCGCCGATAGGGCAGGCGCAGCCATTCCCGCTCTTTGAATACCTGCTTCAGGTTGGCTGTCAGGGAAGAACTTTCGTTGAGGGCATATTCATCGAATGCCTGTCCGTCCTCCTCCAGCGGGTTGAGCACAGAAAAAGAAAATCCATCCGTACTGAGACGGATGGATAAAGTATATTGCGTTGATTTACTGAAATCAAGTGTTTCTATCATGTTCAGGAAGCTTATTCCCAGTTACCTGCATTGTTGTTGGCTGTTTCCAGGCTACCGATCATCAGGCCGGCATATTTGCCCAACTTGTTCTGCATGTCAATCTTGTTGGCGATTTCCTGAGCATCCAGGCCGTTCAGGTAAACGGTATACGGAGTCTTTACCTCAAGCAGGCAGAAAGGAGCACCAGACTTGGCTGTATCGTTCTTGATAGCCATTTCAAACTGTGCGCCGTTGCCATAAGGTACATATCTCATTGAGTCAGCGTTGAAGCCTTTCGGGAAGACGGTATCCAGTACAGCTACCCACATTGTGTCGCGCTCAAAGTTCTCCAATTTCCATTTCTTTACTTCGGAGTAGTTGCCGGTTTTCTTGGCCTTGTTGATGATGTTGACGGCTTTCTTTTCAGTCAGACCCTTTTCCATCTGGTCGTCAGTCAATTCACCTTTCTTATAGATGAAAGGCAGTTTGGCGTTCTTCACAAAGTGAATCAGCGTGTCAAAGCTGGGAGTGTACTGCAAGTTGTTCAAGTTGCGGTATTCAGTTTGAGCTTTGCGGATGTCAATCAGACGTGCAATAACAGCTTGCTCTCTGATTTTTTCAGCTTTCTCGAAGTTGATCGGCCCCATAATGCTGGCATAGCAGATATAGACCAATGCTAAGGCACAGAGGCCTAAGACGATGTTAAATACTGTTTTCATGATAAATATGTTTTTTAGTTTATTATATTCGCACCGCAAAAATAAGGGAAATAAAATAAAAAACGATAGTTCCCGTTACTTTTTTCTCATACGAAAATGATAAATAACTATTTAGAAAGGCAAATTAAGGAAAATTTTCCTTATCAACCAACTATAGAGCAAGAAAATACGCTAAAAAAGTTGA
>CALUFR010000106.1 GCA_944319875.1 uncultured Bacteroides sp. | reverse complement strand
CGTCTACCAATTCCGCCACCTGGGCATTCCGGCATTTGCAACCATTTCAATGGAGCGGAAAACGAGACTCGAACTCGCGACCCCAACCTTGGCAAGGTTGTGCTCTACCAACTGAGCTATTTCCGCGATTGCGGTTGCAAAGGTAGGTATTTTCCGCAAACCTGCAAACATTCCCACTACTTTTTTGCCAAATAAAATAAAAACAAAAGAGTTCCTTTTTGATTATCAGCTCATTCTGTCACGATAATCTTCGTAAGAAAAACGCTTGAAAATCTTGGCTTCGCCCTTTTGCGTCCACATACCGATGGCCGGATGGTGAATGCCGTTGAACATATTGGTCTTAACGGTGGTGTAGTGTATCATGTCCTCGAAAACGATACGCTCTCCCACCTGCAACTCGTGATTGAAGCTCCAATAGCCCATATAGTCGCCGCTAAGGCAGGAATTACCTCCCAAGCGATAGACATGCGCTCCCTCCTGCCCCATTTTCGCACCGCGGACAGCGGGCTGATAGGGCATCTCCAGGCAGTCGGGCATGTGGCAGGTGAAACTCACGTTCAGGATAGCCGTACGGATGCCACGGTTTTCGACGATATCCACCACCTCGGACGTCAGCACGCCCGTCTGCCACGTAAAGGCCGAACCGGGTTCAAGGATAATGCGCAGGTGGGGATAGCGCTTCCTGAGTCCCTGAAGCAGGCCGATGAGATGCTCCACGTCGTAGTCCTTGCGGGTCATCAGATGGCCGCCGCCCAGATTGAGCCACTTCAGCTGAGGGAACCAGCGGGCAAACTTCTCCTCAAGATGCGCCAGCGTGCGCTCCAGCTCATAGGACGACGACTCGCAATGGCAATGGCAGTGGAAGCCCTCGATGCCTTGCGGCAAGGTGTCGGGAAGCTGGTCAGCCATCACGCCGAAGCGGGTGCCGGGAGCACAGGGATTATAAAGCGCGGTCTCCACCTCGGAATACTCGGGGTTCACACGGATGCCGCACGAGATGCCGCACGCCTCAGCCTCCACCATCGGATAGAAGCGATGGAACTGTGACAAAGAGTTGAAGGTAATGTGACTGCTGCAACGCATGATTTCAGGAAAGTCGGCTTCGGTGTAGGCCGGCGAATAGGTGTGTGCCCGGCTTCCGAACTCCTCGAGCGCCAGACGCGCCTCGTAGACGGAGCTGGCCGTGGAGTGACTGATATACTCGCGGAAGATGGGAAACGAGCGCCACATGGCAAACGACTTGAAGGCAAGAATGATTTCTACGCCGGCCCGATCGGCCACGCTCTTGATGAGCGCCAGGTTCTTCCTCAACAATTCTTCTTCCATGATGTAGCAGGGAGAAGGAAACAGGGTAAAATCTATCATATATCTGTCTTTGGTTAATGTACTCGTAAAATTCGTATATCATTGATGGTTCATTCGACAACCTTGAAGCGGGCAAAGCGAAGGAGCAATTGCTTCTCACCCGCATGTTCGAAGCGGATGGTGGCCTTGGCGTTATCGCCGGCTCCCTCCACCCGCAGCACCTCTCCGCGTCCGAAGCGTTCGTGCTCAATGAACTGCCCCGCCTGCAAGCCTCCGTGGCCCGACGAAACCGGAGCGGCAGCCGGCGATGCCTCCACCCGTTTCAGCTTGCGGGGCACGGTGGGGGCAATGAGCGGCTCGCGCGAAGGCTTCCGTTCCTGCGCAGAGGCAGAAGACGGACGATCATAGGCGGAACGGAGCAGACCGTCTGACGAACGGCGGAAGCGACCGGCCTCTTCATCCACCTGCCTGCCAAGCAACGCGTTCTGCGGCAGGCTCAGATAGCGAGCGTCAATGTCGCGCAGAAAGCGGCTGGGACTGCCGAACTCGGTCTTACCGTAGCGCATGCGCGTCTTGGCATAGGACAGGAAGCAGTGCTCCTCGGCGCGGGTGATGGCCACGTAGAACAGGCGGCGTTCTTCTTCGAGAGCACGGGGCGAGTCGCCGGCCATGGCACTGGGGAAAAGGTTCTCCTCCAACCCCACCACGAATACGTTGCGGAACTCCAGTCCCTTGGCCGAGTGAACGGTCATCAGCGTAATCTTCTCACCGTCATCGTCCTTGTCAGAGTCCTGATCGGTGAGCAAGGAAACCTCGGAGAGGAAATCGCCCAAGGCGATGTGTTCATTGCCTTCCTCCAGACGCTCGTCGCAGAAATCTTTCATTCCGTTCATCAGTTCCTCGATGTTCTCCTTGCGACTGAGGTTCTCCGGCGAATTGTCCTGGCAGACCTCGTTGAGGATGCCCGATTGCCGCACGATGTCCCCACCCAGTTCACTGGCATTTTTCCGCCCCAGCTCCTCCACGAAAGAGGCTATCAGATCCCGGAAGCCCTGAAGCTTGCCTGCCGTACCCTTGTTGAAGCTCAAGCCATAGGTCAGCGGCTCACAGAGCACAGCCCACAGACTGACGTTGTTTGCCGTGGCCGCAGCCACAATCTTGCCCACCGTCGTGTCGCCGATGCCCCGGGCGGGATAATTGATGATGCGCTTGAAGGCCTCCTCGTCATTGGGATTGGCCACGAGGCGGAAGTAAGCAATCACATCCTTGATTTCCTTGCGTTGATAGAAAGACAAGCCGCCGTAGATGCGGTAGGGCATGTTGCGCTTGCGCATGGCTTCCTCGAAGATGCGGCTCTGGGCATTAGTGCGATAGAGCACGGCAAAGTCGGCATATCCGCAACCCGACTGGCGTCGCAGGGCGGCTATCTTATTCACCACCATCTCCCCCTCCTCCACGTCGCTATAGGCCTGAAGGACTCCGATGGGTTCACCGCAGGCCTTCTCGGAGAACACTTCCTTGTGTATCTGCCACTGGTTCTTGCTGATAAGGCTGTTGGCGGCGGACACGATGGTCTGCGTGGAGCGGTAGTTCTGCTCCAGCTTGAAGACGCGTGTGCCCGGATAAGTCTTGGTGAAGTAGAGGATATTGTCGATATCCGCCCCGCGGAAGGAGTAGATACTCTGTGCGTCGTCGCCCACCACGCAGACGTGCCGGTGCTCCTCGGCCAGTTGGCGCACGATGCTGTGCTGGGCCACGTTTGTGTCCTGATACTCGTCCACCAGGATATAACGGAACTGCTCCCGATAACGGGCCAACACATCGGGATGGTCACGGAAGAGCAGGAAGGTATAAAAGAGCAAGTCATCAAAGTCCATCGCGTCGGCCTGGCGGCAACGTTCCCAGTAGCGGCGATAGACGTCGCGCAGAGCGGGCACCCGGGCCGCACAGTCGTACTCATACGCCTCCTTGTTACGGGCATAGTCGGCAGGCGACACGAGATGATTCTTCGCGTTGGAGATGCGCGACTGTATCAACCCCGGCTTGTAGACCTTCTCGTCCAGCTGCATTTCCTTCAGGATAGAGCGTATCAGGCTCTTGCTGTCGGCCGTGTCATAGATGGTGAACTGCGGCGTGAATCCCAGCACCTCGGCCTCAGCGTGAAGGATGCGCAGGAAGATGCTGTGGAAAGTGCCCATCCACAACCAGCGCGCCCTTTCAGCCCCCACCTGCCGGGCGATGCGCGACTTCATCTCACGCGCCGCCTTGTTGGTGAAGGTCAAGGCCAGGATGTTCCACGGCCGATAGTCGTTCTCCAGCAGCCAGGCTATCTTGTAGGTCAGCACGCGGGTCTTACCCGAACCCGCCCCCGCTATCACGAGCGAGGGGCCGTCGTTATAGAGCACGGCGGCTCGCTGGCTTTCGTTCAGTTCGTTGATATAGTCGGACATAACTTGTGTACTTTCTTCCTTATTTATAAATAATGCGATGCAAAGATAGTGAAAGTCGAACGCAGAAAAACAAGCTTGCTTGATTTTTTGCAGAGAATATCCGCAACGCCCCAACTTCAGGCCCTGCACCGCTTCATCCATAGCGAACGATGGGAGAACATGGAGGAAACAAAGCACAAATCGTTAGTAATCAACAAGAAGCGTTTCAGGTATTTTTCAGATACCACCTGAATAGCTTTCAGGATACTGCCTGAAAGTCTTTCAGGTACTGTCTGAAAAGTATTCAGGTAGTATCCTGAAAAGTATTCAGGCAGTATCTGAAAGACATTCAGACAGCGGCTGAAAAAGCATTCAAAAACAGACGAGGAAATTGCCCGAGTAACCAAAAATCAATAACTTTGCCGCAAAGGCATGACTATGAGAATAAATGGGATACAAAATTGCAGCGAACTGATCGAATATATCCGTGAAATAGGCTTCCTGCCCCTGCTACGCATGGGAGTGACCGGCTGGTCGGCAGAAGAAGCGGTGGACGAGGAATGCCGTTATGTCACGTTGCCCGACGGCGGATGGGAATGGCCCTTGTGGGAATGGAAAGGCGACATCATACAGGAGAGCGGATGCGCCTACGGCAAGTTCTTCGACAGGAAAGCTGCCTTCATAAGCCGTGAGTGGTGGCCTGACTTCTGCAATTACCGCCGAAGTGTGTTTCCACGCCCCGAGGAAGGAAGCATCGAGGACGCGATACTCCAGACCTTGCAGGAAAACGGCAGCATGATCACCCGCGACCTGCGCAAGGCCTGCGGCTTTACGGGTCCCAAGATGCGCGGTAAATTCGACGCCTACATCACCCGTCTTGAGATGGGCGGCCGCATCGTCACGGAGAATTTTGTCTATCCGCAAGACCGGCACGGACACAACTACGGCTGGGGATGGGCCCTGCTCACCACGCCCGAATCCTTCCTGGGCAAGGAAAGTTGTCATCCGGGCCGCACTCCCGAAGACTCCCGCCAACGAATGGAAAAGCATTTCCAAATGTTATTCCCGCATTCGGACAAACGCTTGTATGATTTTCTCCTGAAATAGCTTTCTGGCTATATGATATTCCCACCTCTGATACCCACGTGCAAAGAAAATTACCTTTCTAATCGTTGCCTACGCATTTAAGATCTCAATTAATGGAAGAATCCAAAATCTTATTCTATTGGCAAAACATTTCGATATTTGACAAAAATGATATACTCTCGTGGTATCATAAAATGTGTGCTATGACAACGAGCGAAAAGATGACATATTCTTGAAATTGAAGAGCAAATTCCCGTTTCTTGACATATGCGTATGGAGTCCTCGGGTGCTGGCTTCATATATGCTACATGTAACCAATATCGCCTATTCGTTTGTGAATGTGGAGAAAGACGAGATGGAGGCTGTATTCCATGCGTTGCAAGACATGAGGCTTGGCAGGAACAGATTCGATTGTCGTTTGACAGTTGATAGGACAGTCTCCATTAACGGAAGTAAATGGCTGCAAAGTGCCACGATAGAAAAAGTTCATTAATTATTCCTCATCTTGCTTTATAATCCACGAGCCGTCTTTGCGACCACCTTCCCTTGATATGATGCCTAATTCCTGAAGAGTTGCAATATCACGTTTTATAGTCCGTTCTGTCACGTTCGTCTTTAGGGACATTTCAGGTATGGTTAAACTCTTGTCTTTACGGATTAACTCCAATATGATTCTCTGGCGATCAGTTATTTCTTTCGTGACATCTTTCGTGACATCTTTCGTGACATTCTTATTATTCTCTATATATAAGACAAGTTTCACCTGCATCAGTTCCGGCTGTTCAATCAACTCTGGTTTTAGCCAATGCTTCTCGTTCCATGCACTAAGTATGAGTGGAAAACCGGAACCGAGATTTTCTCCATATCCAATCATGCGAAGCATATTCTGCATCCTCTGGTTACGGGATTTTGATTCACCTCCTGCATAAATTTGCTCAATGGGAAGTTTTAACAAGCCAGGATTGGTCAAAACAAAACGGTCGTCGTATTTCTCCACACGAAGAGTGCCGTTCAACATGAAATCGGCATGAATAATCATATTTGTTACAGCCTCACGCACAGCCCTGTGTTGGGGAGTATCATCTTTACGAATGACACCTTCCATGCTGAATGGCCGTGGTAAGTCTTGTGTCAAACGAGGTATGACTATACGGATAAAATTAAAAAGATTATTTTCCCATGTTCCATCATAAGTCAATCTATCGCTATAACGCTGGTCCCCAACAAGATTTGACTTGTCTATATAGTCCATGCGTAAATTATCAAAACGCTCACGAATCGGCAGCCCTTTCCCAAACATCAACAGGCCGGCCATAGTCAACCCCTCTGTATGATCTTTGCGGTTCATCGTATATCCACCAAGCTGTATGAGAAAATCCTTGTGGTCAAGACCGTTCCATATATGTTCTGGATTATTCGTCTTGAACATCATCCGGAACTTCTCCAATGTAGGAATGTCAATGTCATCCATCGTGTAATCTTCCAAAAACATCCGGTCGTTACCCGCTTCATTTGCGTCACGCACCATCATCCGCAGTTCTTGTTCAGTACAATGGTAGTCACCCTCGTGGTTCCGTTTAAAACTTCCCCGTGTTAAATTGTTATTGATATAAACCGGACGGGTTGAATAATCAGCTCGTGGTACGTTTATGACAATTATCTCCTTTCCGTCCACATTTGCCACTTGCACATCCTCATTATGAAGCAGATTGATGTTGACTTTTTCGTTGCTGTTAATTGTGTTCCACAAGTCCTTACAAATCTTGTCCGCATCGTTTACACCTGTAACCTCATACCTCTTCGCCTTATCTTTCTCCATCATGTCTTCTGATACACCTAACAAGACAGTACCGCCATTGGTGTTTGCAAATGCTGAATATGTTTCCCAAAAAGACTTCGGGACACTGTTTTCTGCCTTTTTACATTCAAGCGTAACGCGTTCGCCCTTATTAAGGATGTTGTATATATCTTTCTTTTCCATAATTTCCAATCAATGTTTGCCAAGTATATTTACCTATTTTCAATTAATTAATAGTCCATTTACTTTGCGCTGTTATTTTGTTCTGGTTTTAAATTTCGCTTAATTATTTGTCTCATCCAAACTGGAGCCAACAGTATATCATGTTCAATGGTCTCAGTTTCGGGTGTTTTAGCAAATAAGGCTGCAATCCTTTTTTCTACAGTTTCCGTTATGTTCGCTTCACCGATATAACGAAGGGCTTGCACTAATTCCGCCATAAGCCTGC
Organism: uncultured Bacteroides sp.; assembly: GCA_944319875.1. Classification (GTDB taxonomy): domain Bacteria; phylum Bacteroidota; class Bacteroidia; order Bacteroidales; family Bacteroidaceae; genus Bacteroides. The sequence continues at coordinate 1,648 of CALUFR010000106.1, read as the reverse complement.
CTTTATAGGCGAAATTTTTAGGAGAACCATGCCGCAATGCAATCGTCTGCTTTCCTAACATCAGTTTTCTTGAAGAGCTGGAAGTCAAAAAACACGCATTCATTGGAACTTGCGTTGGAAACCCAAGTCTGTTGGCTGCTGTATCGCCGGTAGGTATTATTTCCGCTTTATCCCTTTTGGCTATCTCTTTTACCAATTCAAAAGCAGAAGGGTACACTACACCAAGGCTTGTTTTACGGGCTTTTATATATACACCTTGAGCAATGCGCGTAATCAAGCCCTCTTTTTCAAATTGTGCAAGAAGTTTTGCGACATATCCCACATCAAATTTGGGAAAGGAAGAGACAAAAAACACACTACCGTACTTGCTATAAGATATTTTTGTTTTAATTTCCTTTGCTACTGTATTTTGCACATTGCAATTAAGACTTTTTAAGTCGAAATAATCACGATTTTTTCGACTACAAAGATATACAAAATCATATTATTAGCAAAGAAAAAAGAGCATATCATCAATTCTGATTTCAGAGATATAAAAGCGTATGCCACTCATGGCGAAAGTTGCAATGTCTCGATGGGTATAAGGAGGATAAAGAGCTCCCCAAAAAGATATCTGATCCATCTCTCATTAAAAAAATTATGGGAAATCTTTTCGAGAATACCCATTAAAAGGCTTAAATCCAAATCGGTCATTAGACCGTATAACGTCCTTTTTTTATAAAAAAGTAGATTCTTTGTGCATCTCGCTCACTTATTGCAATTAACTGCACGAACCGCCTAAACATAACTCAGGCTGTAATCTACCGCTAATGCAATGAATTACAGCCTGATATTATGATTCAAAAATATTTAGCCTGAGGGCCTCTAATATTATTGTGCGTCCTCAATTGCAGCTTGTGCCACTCTAATTAGATATTCATATTCAATGAGTTATGTGCTATGTAGAAAACAAATAGCAAACAATCTCATGAATCTGATTTCTCTTATCGTGTTCCTATCGAATAATCAAACTCAATAGCTGCTGAAATGATAGCAATATATATCTGTTAATCAGTCAACTACCGATATGAGTGTAAACATTATGCTCTGCTATGTACCAATCATCATATTGACCACAGAACTCAATATTACATATTTTGCCTCCTTTCTTTTAATAGCTCTATAATTGCGTCTTTGTCCTTCAGATTGGAGTCCAGACGAATAATTTGCGCATTCAGGCTATCAATCTGCTCCTTCAGTAGCTTGATGGTGCCGTTCAAGTTTTCCACCTTAGCCTGTTCAGCGGTAAGCTGGGCTGCAAGTCCACTATCGCCAATGTTGTTATGGGCATCCCCTCCATCCAATGCCACTGCCGCGAGGTATGCGGATATTTGAGGGTTGACCGGGCAGAACAAGGCGAAAAAATTAAAGTCCAACGCCTTGCAAGCCTTGACAAGCCGTTTGGTCTCCATCGTCTCCCTTTCCAGAAGGCGGTTGATATGCTGTTGGGGGATGCCAAGCCTGCGCCCAAGCTCGGACTTGGAAAGACCGAGTTCGTTGCGGCGGTGGTCAATAGCCTGCCCCACATGTACGTCTTTAATGTCTATATTCATGGGTCAAACCTTAAATTGCAATATTAAATCAACAATTATCAAACAAATATTTGGCT
>CALUFR010000105.1 GCA_944319875.1 uncultured Bacteroides sp. | reverse complement strand
GGGCTTTCGGGCTGTATATGTCCCAGATGCGCTGCATGTCGCTGTACACCGACTTGTTCACGCGGAAGAACTCCTGGAACTCGTCAATGAACAGCGTGATGGGACGTTCCGTGGAAAGTTTCATCAGGAACTCGAATACATCGGCGAAATGCTCCGCCCGTCCCATTGTGGGGATTCCTAGCTTGCTCTCTATTTCAACCCGGTAATCCTCGCACAAGTCTCCTTCGACCTTGCGGGCAACGAAGAAATAGAGGATAGGTTCGTCCTCGTATGCCTTCCATACGAGGTGTGTCTTACCAATACGGCGCCGTCCCGTCACTACCGTGAACTGGGCATTGTCCTTCGACATCCTGCGAATTTCACGCAGAGACGCTATTTCTTCTGTCCTGTCAAAAAATCTCATATCCTTAGTCTTTTCTTTTCTATAACTTGCGAAACAACCATTTCGGAAACGGCCGTTTCGCTACTGCAAAGATAATGTGTTTTTCCATAAAAACAGGCAGTTGGCCTGGTTTTATTCCGGAAAAGGGGCATCCTTTTGTAAGACGGACTAAGCGCTCCGTCGAATTTCAGTTCATTTAACGGGCGGCGTGGTGACTCGAAGCACTTTATTCCGTATCTTTACCCTCGGAAACAAGGCCGCGGTGGCGGCGATTTTCATTTTATGGAAGTATTAATAGCGTTTGCTATTTATTCTGAAACGTTTCGAAGCTTGGTCGCACAGAAACTCCAATGAAGAGTCATTACTTGAAGAACTGCCCAGGATTGCAGCCGAGGGCAGGAAGGAGGCTCAGCAACTCTTGGAGCGTATCAACAGCGGTACGCGCATCGGGCTGCAAACCAATGAACTGGTCTTGCCTTCCAAGGACGTGTCGGGGCTTTGGCGCGGGCAACTGTCCCAACTTTCCTTTCAACGGGAATGGATGAACCGTTTGATTTATGGAGAAAACCTCCTCACGATGCAGGCCTTGCTGATGGGGGATGAGGCTACGGGGCTTCCTTCGCTCCGAGGCAAGGTAGACCTTATTTATATAGATCCACCCTTTGACAGTAAAGCGGATTATCGGACGAAGATTAATCTGCCGGAGGTAGATATTGAGCAGAAACCGACGGTAATGGAACAGTTTGCGTATTCGGATACGTGGGGAGATGGAACGGTGTCGTCACGCAGCATATTGTCAAGGAGATGAGCGTGGCCATCCACCGGATGCAGGAAAACGTGGAGCGCAGCGAAGCGGTGGTGGAAAAGTCGTGGTTCTCGTCCGTTTCCACCCTGTGCATCCGCGAGTGTTATTCGCTGGAGTTACAGAAAGTGATTTACGAGCGGTTGGGTTATCCGTCGCATGGGGGAGGACTGGAGAAGGCTTTTATGGAGTTTTTGGACCGGGACGCCTGCGTGGAGCGCTTTCTTAAGGTCAGTGAGAGTCAGCACCCTTTTGCCTGCCTGTACTACTTGCGGCAAACGGACGGGCTGTTGGTCTCCTATCATCCGGATTTCATGGTATGCACCGACACCCATATTTATATTGTGGAAACCAAGGCCGACGGACGGGTGAACGATGCAAACGTGTTGCGCAAGCGGCAGGCAGCGGCTACATGGTGTGCCAAAATCAACACTCTGGAGCCTGCCGACCGAATGGAGCGTACGTGGGAATATATCCTGCTGCCTGAGTCTGATTTTTATCTTCAGTGTGCCAACGGCGCTACCTGGGAGGACATGGCGCGGTTGAATAAAGTGTTGAAAGCGGCGCCGGGAGAACTTTTCTGAAAGGCGGTGAGCTTGTGATGGATACCCTGCCAACAGCTTGTAGGTAACGTATCAACAGCTTGTGGGTAACGTATCAACAATTTGCAGGTAACCTGTCAATTACTTGCAGATAGTTTGGTAATTATCTATAAGCTGTCAATAATTCAGTCCGAATGCCCATAGAGGGATCACATTGGCGTAGCCGCTTTCGATGTCATCCTTTACGATGTAGCCTTCGCGGATATGTTCTATCTGCTTCTGTCCTTTTTTGCGGCCTCCTATTTCGAAGGTTTTTCCGTCGATTTCGAAATCCGAAACGGTGGAACTGATGACGTCATTCCGGACTCTCATTTGGTTCATGAAGAACGTCTCTCTGATGTTGCCTGTTTCGGCGCGGTTTGCGGCAAGCGTATAAATCAGATTGGTGTTGTCAAGGTAGAGCTTTTCAGTCTTCCCTAAACCTCGGAGTCCGCCTGTCGTATCGCGCAGTTGTGCTATCATGCCGGCTCTTTCCATGTAAATCAGATAGCTCGATATATCATTCCTGTTAATACCTGTCGCTTCTGCCAGCTTTTGAAGCACCGGCTTGAAAGGAACACTTTGGGCTATTACCATCAACAGGCTTTTGAGTTTTCTGCCTAAGGAAATATTGGCTTGAATGTGCTGCGGGATGTCTATTTCCATCGTTTGGTTGATGACTTGCATCAGTTCGATTTCGAACTCTTCGTCCCTGCCGAATGGGTAGTAGCCTTTATGCAGGTAGTCTTTAAAGAGGGGGAGCGGATGGGGTACTTGCGGCAGGATGGCTTTGTGCGTCAGAATGTCGTTGAGGGTGTAAGCAGGTGTTTCAATTTGGTGAAACAGATGCAGATATTCACGGAAGGACAATCCTTGCATGTGATAAATTGGCACACGCCGGCTCAGGTCGGCCATGCCTTGATAGATGTCGAGAATAGACGAACCGGAAATGATTACCTGTAATTCGTCGTAGCTGTCGTATATTTGTTTCAATTCCCTTGACCATCCGTCATATTTGTGTATTTCATCTATGAACAAGTGCTTGCCGCCCATTTTGACAAAGCGGTCTGCCAATTCTATCAACTTGTGTTCGGAGAAGTACAAGTAGTCAGCCGAAACATATAAGGTATGTTCGGTTCCGAGGTTCAGTTTGATATATTGCAACAGGAGAGTCGATTTTCCCACGCCACGCGGGCCTACCAGCCCGAAAAAACGTCCGTTCCATTTGATCTGATAGTATGCGTAACGCAGAAAGTGGGTTGGCACATTCTTGATTTTGCGGTTGAAGAATTCGTATAATTGTTCCATAAAGCAGCGGTATGAATGGATTTCTTTCACAAAGATAGTGGTTCTGCATTAAAAAAGTGCAAATTTCCTTGATTATTGCATGAATTTCATGCAGGATTTTCGTTTTTCTGCATGTTTTTCGTGCAATTAATCGAAACTCAGGTAATGCTCTATCCGTTCCAGGTCTTCCCGTGTGAACTCTTCGTAGAGAGCGAACGGTTTGAGGTTCTTCAATGGTCCGTGCTTGCGGCGGTGTTCCACCAATACCTTGGCCTGATAGAAATTGAGGTAGGGATGGTGGCGCAGGCGGTCTACGCTGGCATGGTTGACGGGGATGCGTCGGATGGCGGAGGTGTCGATGCGAAACCAACCGGTCAGCTGTCGGTAGTCGAGGTTGATTTCTTCCAATTGGTTGATACGATAGAAGCCGCCCAGTCTTTGGCGGTATCCGCAGATGAGGCGTGCGATGCCGCTTCCGATGCCGGGTATTTTTTTCAGTTCGGTAGTGTCGGCACGATTCAGTTCGACCAGGGTGCCGGGAAGATATTTCTGGAGCTTTGCCTGTTGAAGGCTGTCATCGCGTTGTTTAGCCAGGAAGAGGGAAGGGTGTCGGGCGACCGTGTCCGTTTCCGGAATGCGGATATAGGGGAGCAAGACGGCATACTGCTCTTCCGTCAGGCCGTATATTTTTCGGAAGTCCTCCGCCTTGCGGAAGACGCCTCCCTTTTCGCGATAGCGTAGGATGTTGCGAGCCATCCAGGCAGGCAATCCCAGTCGGCGAAAGGTGGCTGAGTCGGCGGTGTTGGGATTGAAGGGGGCGAATACGGGTGATATATATTCGTTCCTCCATTTCGTGTAGTTAGATTGATATCTGTCTCTTTCTTCTTTTTCTATCTTACGGACAGAAGCCGAAAAAGCCAGGTATTCGGCTTTCATCTGTCGGTTTCTGAGGGAGTCGGCGGTGTTGTCCTCTTGCTTTGCTCTCAAACGGACATAGAATTCCCCACCCAAGACGATAAGAAGGGAAATGGCCATCAACATCAGTATACCCCGTCTTTCCAGACGGGAGTAATAGAAAAAATCATTGAACCATTTTCGCATGAGCCTTCAGCCTTACTTCAGCAGTCCCAGTTCGTTGACGAAGATAAAAGCGATGCCTATCGGGGCGACGTATTTCAGCAGAAACAGCCATGAGCGGTAGATGCTTTTCTTCAGCGTGCCGTTGTTGCTCACCTCTTCCCACACGATGTGTTTGTCCAGGAACCATCCCGTGAAGATGGCGATGAAGAAGCCGCCCAGCGGAAGCATGATTTTGGCGGTGAGGAAGTCGAAGAAGTCAAACAACGTCATGCCGAAAATGGTCAGCTCTTTCCCTACGCCCAGTGAAAGGGAGCACAATACGCCGATAATGGAGCATCCGGTCGTGACCAGTATGGCCGCTTTCCGGCGAGTCATGTCGAATTCTTCGTGCAGATAGGCCGTCACAACCTCATGCAGGGAGATGGTGGAGGTCAGGGCGGCCAAGGCGAGCAGGACGTAGAACATGATGGATAGGATAACCGCCAGCCAAGGCACTCCGCCGAAGGCTTGCTGGAAGACATTGGGCAGGGTGATGAAGAGCAGGCTGGGGCCGGCATCTGGTTGCAATCCCACTGAGAAAGCGGCGGGAAAGATGATGAATCCGGAGAGTATGGCTACCATGGTGTCTATGATGCCTACGTTCAATGCGGTCTTGGGCAGGTTGACATCCTTGCGGAAGTAGGAAGCGTACGTGCAGAGGCAACCCATGCCCAGGCTGAGCGAGAAGAACGCCTGTCCCATGGCGCCGAGGAGCACGTTACCATCCACTTTACTGAAATCCGGTTGCAACAAGAACTTGATGCCGTTACCCGCTCCCGGCAAGGAGACGGCGCAGATGGCCAAAATGATGAGCAGGATAAACAACATAGGCATCATGATCTTAGAGGATTGTTCGATGCCTTTCTCTACTCCCTTTACCACGATGAAATGGGTCATCAGCATGAACGCCAGCATCCACAGGGCGGGACGCCACGGGTTGGCCGTCAGGTTGTTGAAGGCGGCAATGAAGCCGTTGGCTGTCTGCCCGGCAAAACTGTTGGAGGCCGCCTGCACGATGTAGTCGAGCGTCCAGCCGGCCACGACCGAATAATACCCCAATATCAGGAAGCCTGCAAGCACACCCATGCGGCCCACCCAACGCCAATGGGTGCCCGGTGCCAGTTTTTGGTAAGCTCTTGCCGTGTTGGAGCGTGAGTGCCTGCCGATGGAAAACTCGGCCACCATGATAGGGATGCCGAAGAAGAGGACACAGCCTATATATACCAGGATGAACGCGGCGCCACCGTGGTTGCCCGTCTCGTAAGGGAAACGCCAGATGTTGCCTAATCCTACCGCTGACCCTGCCGAGGCAAGGATGACGCCCAGCTTGCTTCCGAAGTTCGCTCTGCTATTTTTTGTCATGATTTGTGGTTTTATCTTTCATTTTGTTAGGAATAACCTTGTGAGTGTGCAAATATAGAAAATGTTCCGTACATTTGCACGTCATTAGAAAAAATAGTTGAAGATGTTGTATTATATTCGGAAATATCCGCTTTCGCTCGTCATTATCTTGGCTGTTATCTATTTGTCCTTCTTTAAGCCGCCTCAGACGGAGGTGGGATCTATCCCCGGCATGGACAAGGTGGCTCATGTGTGCATGTACTTTGGCATGTCAGGCATGTTGTGGCTGGAGTTTATCCGTGCTCATAGGAGGATACCTGTTCCCTTGTGGCATGCCTGGGTTGGCGCCTGGCTCTGTCCGATTCTGTTTAGTGGGGCGGTGGAGCTTCTTCAGGCATATTGCACCACCTATCGGGGCGGTGACTGGCTGGATTTTGCCGCCAATGCTTCTGGCGCTTCGTTGGCTTCACTGGCGGGATGGTATTGGATGACTCGCAAAGTGCACAGAAGCGACACTATAGATAAGGAATGATTGTACTGAGCCGTATGCCGTTCGACCCCTTGATGAGGACGGTCTTGCCGACGGGCTTCTCCAGTTTCAGGGCTTCAATGAGGGCGGGAGCGTCGGCATACGTTTCGTAGGTGTGGCGTGTGGCGGCAAACTGACTACCCACGAGGATGACGCGCTCGAAGCCGCATTTTCCCAAATAATCTACAATTTTCTGATGTTCCCCGGCACTATCTTTCCCTAATTCGCGCATGTCTCCCAGGATGGCTACTTTGTGTGCCGTCTCCATTTGGCGGAAGTTGTCAAGCGCGGCCATCATGCTGGTCGGATTGGCGTTGTAAGCGTCGATGATGAGGGTGTTGTCTGCCGTCCGCATCAGTTGCGAACGGTTGTTTTGCGGGGTGTATGCCTCTAATGCCCGGTCAATGGCATCCTCATCTACCTCGAAATAGCGGCCTACCGCCACGGCGGCTAAGGCGTTGGGTAGGTTGTAGCTGCCAATCAACCGCGTAGACACCGTATTCGCCAAACTTTGCCCGTCTTTTTGCCAAACAAAAGTCAGAAAAGGCGAACAGGCGGTCATTTGCCCGCGGACGTATGTTCCTTCTTCACTTCCGTAGGTCACGCAGGGCAGTCCTTCCGCCATCTTCCGCAGGTAAGGATTGTCCGCATGAAGGAAGATGAAAGCGTCCGGACGGGTGCGCAGGAAGTCGTATAGCTCGCCTTTGGTGCGCATGACACCTTCGAACGAACCGAAGCCTTCGAGGTGCGCTTTGCCTACGTTGGTGATGAGGCCCATGTCCGGTTCGGCTATCTCTACCAGTTCGCGGATGTCGCCCGGATGGCTGGCGCCCATCTCCACTACGGCCAGTTCGTGTTCGGGGCGCAGGCGGAGCAGGGTGAGGGGAACGCCGATGGCATTGTTCAGGTTGCCCTCGGTGTAGAGCAGGCGGTAGCGTTGTTGCAATACGGCGGCTATCAGCTCTTTGGTTGTGGTCTTTCCGTTGGTGCCCGTGATGCCGAGCATGCGTGTGCCCAGCCGGCGTCGGTGGTGCCTGGCCAAGGCTTGCAAGGTCAGCAGGGAGTTGTCGGTCAGCAAGTAGCGCGTGTCGCCCGTCGGCACGATTTCCGGATTATCTACTACGGCGTATGCGCATCCCGCCTCCAATGCCTTGGCGGCAAAAGCGTTACCGTCGAAGGTGTCGCCTTTCAAAGCGAAGAACAGGGAACCGGCGGGACAATGGCGGCTGTCTGTCGTGACCGTATAGCCGCACTGGCTGTATATCTTATAAAGTGTATCGAGGTCTGTCATCTCTTGTTTTTCGTTTAAATCAAGTGCAAAGGTAGGCGATTGCTTCGGATTTATCAACAAAAGAGCGTTTTTCATGCTTGTGTACCGTTTTTTTTGCTTATCTTCGCCATGATTTACAAATAAGCCGTCAGGAGAACATAAACAAAAACCGTAAATATTATGATGCAGACATTTTTATTGAACGTGTCTTCCCAGATTGATTTGGGGAAGCTGTTGGAGAAACTTATGAATTGGGGCGCCGAAATCGGCAAAGATATCATAGGGGCTATCCTTATCTATATTATAGGTCGGTTCGTCATCAAGTATATCATGCGTTTTATAACCACCCTGTTGGCGAAGCGTAAAATGGAGGTCAGCGTGCAGACTTTCCTGAAGAGCCTGCTGAGCATTATCCTCAACTTGGTATTGGCATTCGCCATCATCAGCAAGCTCGGTGTGGAGACTACCAGCCTTGCCGCCCTGTTGGCTTCCGCCGGTGTCGCCATCGGTATGGCCTTGTCGGGCAACCTGTCCAACTTTGCCGGAGGCTTGATTATCCTCGTGTTCAAGCCATTCAAGGTAGGCGATTACATCGACGCTCCCGGGGGTAGTGGTACGGTCAAGGAAATCCAGATATTCCATACACTGCTTGCAACGGTGGACAACCGCATGATATATATCCCTAATGGTCTGTTGAGCAGCAATGCCGTGACCAACTACAGCAAGCAGGAGACCCGCCGCATTGACTGGACTTTCGGTGTAGAATACGGTGAGGATGTGCAACGGGTGCGGGACGTATTGCAACGTATCATTGATGCCGATCAGCGCATCCTGCAAGACCCGAAGCCGCAGGTTGTCCTTCAGACGCTCAATGCCAGCAGTGTGGATGTTCTGGCGCGCGTGTGGGTCAAGAGTTCGGATTATTGGAGCGTGTTGTATGAAGTGAACGAACTGGTATACGATACCTTTAATAAGGAGGGCATCGGCTTCCCATTCCCGCAATTGACTGTTCACCAGGCGAAAGACTGAATTGCAAGAACTGTTTGAGATGAAAGAAAAGATTTCTAAATACCTCAATGTGGGCGGGCGGTTGCTTGATTTTTCGGAGCCGCGGGTGATGGGCATCCTCAACGTGACGCCCGATTCGTTTTATGCCGAAAGTCGCACGTCGGAGGCGGATGCCATCGCTGCCCGTGCGCATCAAATCTTGGACGAGGGTGCTGCTATTGTCGACATCGGCGCCTATTCCTCCCGTCCGGGCGCTGAGGTCGTTACGCCGGAAGAGGAGATGAAGCGTCTTCGGAAAGGATTGGAGATCTTGCGCCGCGAAACGCCGGATGCCGTCGTTTCGGTCGATACTTTTCGAGCCGATGTGGCTCGCATGTGTGTGGAAGAGTATGGTGTGGCTATCATAAACGACATTTCGGGTGGAGAATTAGATGAGAATATGTTTGCCACGATAGCTCAGCTCGGTGTGCCTTACATCCTGATGCACATGCAGGGCACGCCGCAGGACATGCAGCAGGCTCCCCGTTACGACAATGTGCTGAGTGAAGTCTTTTTGTATTTTGCCCGTAAGGTTCAGCAGCTTCGTGATTTGGGTGTGAAAGACATTGTTCTCGATCCCGGATTTGGCTTTGGAAAGACGTTGGAGCACAATTACCGACTGATGGCCCATCTGGAGGAATTTCGCCTCTTCGAGCTGCCCTTACTGGTAGGCGTGTCGCGTAAGTCGATGATTTACCGTCTGCTGGACGTGACGCCTCAAGAAGCTCTGAACGGCACGACCGTGCTCAACACCCTTGCTCTGATGAAAGGAGCCGACATCCTGCGGGTGCACGACGTGCGTCAGGCGGTCGAGGCGGTGAAGCTTGTCGAAACGATGAAGGCGAACAGTTAGCGGTTGGTGGGAATATTTTAATGTAATAAATATAAGTGTAGCCGTGTTTTTCGATTTTGGCATAAAAGACTTTATAGACATCCTGTCGGTGGCTTTCCTGTTGTATTATACCTATAAAGTGATGAAAGCGTCAGGATCCATCAACATCTTTACCGGCATCTTGGTGTTTATCCTGATATGGCTGGTGGTGTCGCAGGTGCTCGAGATGAAGCTGCTTGGCTCCATCTTCGATAAGTTGGTCAGTGTGGGTGTACTGGCGTTGATTATTCTTTTTCAGGAAGAAATCAGGCGTTTTCTGGTTACCTTGGGGTCGCACCATCATGCCAGCGCCTTGGTGCGTTTCTTTACGGGCAACAAGAAGGATGGAATAGAGCATGAGGATATCATGCCTATTGTAATGGCCTGTATCAGCATGGGCAAGCAGAAGGTGGGGGCGTTGATTGTGATTGAGCGTGATGTGCCTTTGGACGATGTTGTGAGGACAGGCGATGTAATTGATGCGAATATCAATCAGCGTCTCATTGAGAATATCTTTTTCAAGAACAGTCCTCTGCACGACGGGGCGATGGTCATAAGCAAGCAGCGTATCAAGGCGGCAGGTTGTATTCTGCCCGTGTCTCACAATCTGGACATTCCCAAGGAGCTGGGGTTGCGCCATCGGGCGGCTATGGGCATTTCGCAGGCATCCGATGCCCACGCAATCATTGTCTCCGAAGAAACGGGGGCCATCTCCGTAGCTTATAAAGGTCAATTCTACCTGCGTCTCAATGCGGAAGAACTGGAGCGCCTGCTGACTAATGATAATTGAAAATGTGGATAGCGGGTTGCTAAAGTAGCCCCAACAACCTTAAAATTGTAGGAGTAAACAAGGCCGTGAAAATGCCGTTCAGGGTCAAACCTAAGCTGGCAAAGGCTCCATACTTACGGCTGACATCCATAGCGGTGGAAGTACCTACGGCGTGAGCGGCTGTACCCATTGAAAGGCCTTGTGCCATCGGGCTCCCGATATGAGTCAGGCGCATGGTCTTGAAGCCCAGAATGCCTCCAAGCAATCCTACGCATACCACCACGGCTGCTGTCAGAGAAGGAATTCCACCCAGTGACTTGGTCACCTCCATCGCGATGGGGGTAGTGACCGATTTAGGTGCGAGTGAATAGATGATTTCGTCGGAGGCGCCCATCCATTTGGCTATCAGTACGACTGACACCACACCGATGATGCAGCCAGCCAATTGTGACAACAAGATGGGTAATAATTGTTTCTTGATGGTTTCCAGTTGCAAATAGAGTGGAACTCCCAAAGCCACTACGGCCGGCTTCAGCCAAAACTCGATAAGGTGTCCGCTTTCGTTGTAAGTTTCATAACTGATTCCTGCCGTTTTCAAGAATAGGATGAGCAGGGCGATGGTCAGCAGAATGGGGTTGAGCAGCATGATGCCTGTCTTTTTCTGCAATAGTTTGGCGAAGAAAAACAGGCCGAACGTGATGGCCAATAGGAAAAAATTATTTTCGAGAAAGTTCATTTGATTTTGCGCGTTAATTGGTGAACCCATCCTGTGACAACAATAACCAATAATGTACTGACAAGCGATGCGGTGACGATGGGCCAGAATTCAGCCGCAATGATGTCAAAGTACAGCATTAGTGCCACGCCGGGAGGCACGAAGAAGAAACCAAGATTGGCAACCAGAAAGTCGGACATGCCTTGTACCCAGTGCAGCTTGATCCAGCCAAGCTTGAGAAATAAAGTGAGCAGTAGCATGCCGATGATGCTCGACGGTAGTTTGATGTCCGTGAGCCATACGATCAGCTCACCCAAGGCCAAACATCCGAAAAGAATGGCGCATTGACGAATCATAGTCTAAAAACTGATATCTTAGTTAAAATGTGATGTTCCTAAAAAACGGGCGCAAAGGTAATCATTATTCTTTTGGATAGGTTGTGTCGCTTCATTTTATTTTAGTATTAAGTGTGTAAAATAAGGGTTATAAGTCTGTTTTCTTCTACTAAAGTGATTTTTGTCATTATTTTGTATGCGCTTTTCAGAGAAAAAATAGGAAGAAAAAAATCAGATACTGTGCATCCGTTTGAAAATATTTGTATACATTTGCGGCATTGATAGATGTAAATACATGAATTTGGTATATTAATCTTTTAAACTTAGAAAGTATGAAAAGAACTTTGTTATTCACAGCTTTGGTAGCATTCATTATGTCTTTCTCCGTGAATGTGAATGCGCAAATGAAAGCTTCGGACAAGGATTTCAAGAAACTGCAAAAGCATGAGAAAGTGTTGAACAAGGATTTGGAAAAGAAGGCTATCAAGGCTGCCCGTAAGGAAGCCAAGAAGCTGACGAAGGAAGGATTCCGTACCCCGGTCGGTAAATTGCCGTTGGACAAGCAGCTCGAGAACGCTTGGCAAAAGCAGGCCGAACTGGATATGGAGGGCAATCCGTATTGGTATATTGCTTCTTCCCGTGCCATCGGTGGCAATCAGTCGGCTGCCGCTTTGCAGGCTACCAATGCCGCTAAGGTTGACTTGGCCGGACAAATCCAGACGAAGGTGTCGCAGCTCATTGAAGCTAAAGTGGCCAATGACGATATGGGCCAGGAAGAAGCTGCCAGTTTGTCCAATGTCGTAGCTTCCAGCAAGAGTATTATTTCCGGGACACTGGGCCGGACCATTCCCTTGGTCGAAGTGTATAGAACATTGCCCAATAAGAATGTGGAGGTGATGGTGACCATCGGTTACAGCATGCAGACAGCCAACCAAGAGGCTATTAAGGCTATCCGCCAAGAACTGGCCGGAAAGTCTGCTGAACTGGCTAAGGAACTTGATAAATTGGCTGAATAAGAGTTTTTGCAGAGAATTGTTTTTTGAATGGAAAGGAAATGTCTGATTGTTTGGATATTCCTCCTGATACTAATGGCTGCAGCGCCTTTGTACGCACAAAAAACCGTAAAGGTGAAAGGCGTGCAAGGGCGCTGGCAGGTTAGTGAGGACATCACGCTGAAGGAAGCCGAAGAGCGTGCCTTTATGGAGGCCAAAAAGGAGGCTTTGCGCAAGGCCGGTGTTATGGAAAATGTCTGGTCGGTCTTTGGGCAGATTACGCAGGAAGGCGGGGCGGAATTTCAGGAGGCGTATTCACAAATGAATGTGCTGGCCATCGGTGGAATGGTCAATGTCACGAAAAAGGAGGTGGAAGAGTTTTGGGACACGTCTACTCGCAGCCTTTATAAAGTAGTGACGATAGATGCGACGGTGCAGAAAAACGAGCAGGTGGATAAATCCTATGCACTGGAGGTGAAAGGAGTCTCTTCATTATATAAAGAAGGAGATGTCTTTACTTGTAAGCTGAAAGTGTATGGGACTGATTCATATCTCAAGTTCTTCTGGTTTGACAGTGATGGAGGAGCTTTACTCTATCCCAATGGTTACGAAGGAAACAATCTTTTGAAAGCCGGGAAGGAATATGCCATCCCGTTCAGCAATATGGTGGACTATAGGATGGATAAACGTGGTGAGAGCAGCGAGAAAATAAACATGATGTTTGTGGCGACGAAAGATAATATACCTTTTACGGGTGAGGTGACCTATCAGAACGTGTTGAAGTGGGTTTATGCCATTCCCAGTAACCGGCGTTGTGCAACATACGAGATGGTATTGATAAAATAAGGTTGTTATGAAAAAACTGTTAGGGTGTATATTGGTGTTTGCGGGCTGTGTAGTGCAATCTTCGTTGTATGCGCAGGATATAGAAAAAGAATTCGCGGAATTCGAGAAGAAACAACAGCAGGAGTTTGAACAGTTCAAGAATAAGGCAGATCAGGATTTTGAGAATTTCTTGCGGGAAACTTGGGAGAAATTTGACGCTTTCAAGCCGCTCGAAGTCCCGTTGAGGCCCGAGCCTCCGCAGCCTGTGGAATTCGACCCTGCCGCTCCCGAGGCAGAGTCTGTCGCAGTGCCTGTAGGGGACGAGCATGTCCCGGAAGTGGAATATAACCCGGTGGAAGTAGATTTGCCGGCGGTTTCTCCTGACGAGAAAGCGGAGCGTGTGTCTGTCGTGTTTTATGGGACTCAATTTAAGGTCGCGGTCGCTCCGGTTGCGGATTTGCGGTTGGCGGGGATAACTGAAGCTGATGTGGCGGATGCATGGAAATATCTTTGTGGCAAGGAGTATGAACCGTTACTTTATGATTGTTTGTCCATTAAGAAGCAATATCGTCTGAATGATTGGGCCTATTTGCTTTTTACAAAAGCGATAGGAACTCATCTGTATGGAGCTTCGGATGATAGTAGAGTTACTTTCTTGCAGATGTTTCTGTTGAGCAAATCCGGTTATAAGGTCCGTCTGGCAAAGATAGATAATGAACTCCGTTTACTGGTCGCTACGGCCGATGATGTGTATGGGGTTCCCTATTTGACAGTGAATGGCTTGCGTTATTATGTCTTTGAACCTCGTGAAGGCAGTTCAATGAATGTTTATACTTATCGCCATGACTTTGCGGATGCTCAAAAATTAATCCACTTGGGGATGCTTGAGGTTCCTGAACTGACGGGGAGGAATGTGGAACGTACGTTGGTCGCGGAAGGTGCCGACTGGAACATTCATCTTTCTGTTTCGCAAAATTTGATAGACTTCTATCGTGATTATCCTCAGTGTGCTGTTGCCATTCACTATCATACTCCGCTGAGTGATGTCATGCGTGAGAACCTCTATGGTCAGATGAAATCCGTCGTTGCAGGCAAGAGTCAGAAGGAGGCCGCTGCTTTGTTGTTGCATTTCGTTCAGACAGCTTTCCAATATAAGACGGATGGAGAGCAATTCGGATTTGAGAAGCCGAATTTCCTCGATGAAACTTTTTATTATCCCTATTGTGATTGCGAGGACCGTGCAATGCTGTATGCCACGTTGGTCAAAGACCTGTTGGGACTGGACGTCGTGTTGCTTGACTATCCTAACCATATTGCTTCGGCTGTACGCTTTTCTGAGGAGGTTTCCGGTGACTATATTCAGTTGGAAAACGGACATAAATACATCATTTGCGATCCCACATATATCGGGGCTCCTGTCGGAGCTTGCATGGAGCAATATAGGAAAGTAGCTCCGGAAGTAATTCGGTAGTGTTAAATATTACAATATTTGTCGTCTCTGCCGTAAATAATCCCCTGATTGCAATGTGGATGTTGCAAAATTGTGTATTTTTGCAGCGTTATGAACGTCTGTTTCCGAAGATTTAACATATAATCTTAATATATCATGCAAAGATTGATTAATGAAATTCTTGAACGCGCAAAGGCTGACCGCCAACGCATCGTTCTTCCTGAAGGTACTGAAGAGCGTACCTTGAAAGCCGCCAATCAGATTTTGACAGACGGAGTCGCTGACCTGATTCTCCTGGGTAATCCGGATGAAATTCATGCTTGTGCCAAGGAATGGGGATTGGGTAATATCAGCAAAGCTACTATCATTGATCCTGCCAATCATCCTAAGCAGGAAGAGTATGCGCAGTTGTTGTGTGAATTGCGTAAGAAAAAGGGTATGACCATTGAGGAAGCCCGTAAATTGGTGCTTAATCCTTTGTATTTGGGCTGCCTTATCATCAAGAGCGGTGATGCCGACGGCCAGCTGGCTGGTGCCCGCAATACGACAGGTGACGTATTGCGTCCTGCTTTGCAGATTATTAAGACGACGCCGGGTATTACTTGTGTCTCCGGTGCCATGCTGTTGTTGACCCATGCTCCTGAATATGGCAAGAATGGTATTTTGGTGATGGGAGACGTTGCTGTTACACCGGTGCCCGACGCCCATCAGTTGGCAGAGATTGCCGTATGTACCGCTCGGACGGCGCAGGCTGTTGCGGGTCTCGATCCGAAGGTGGCTTTGTTGAGCTTCTCCACCAAGGGATCGGCCAAGCACGAAGTGGTAGACAAGGTTGTGGAAGCTTTAAAGATAGCCAAGGAGATGGCTCCCGATATTGCCATTGACGGTGAATTGCAGGCCGATGCCGCTTTAGTTCCTGAAGTTGGCGCCAGCAAGGCTCCCGGTTCATCGATCGCCGGTCATGCCAATGTGTTGGTTGTGCCGAATCTTGAAGTAGGCAACATCTCTTATAAATTGGTACAGCGCTTGGGACATGCTGATGCTGTAGGACCGATTTTGCAGGGACTTGCCCGTCCGGTGAATGACTTGTCACGCGGATGCTCCATTGAGGATGTATATCGTATGATTGCCATTACGGCTAATCAGGCTATAGCTGCGAAAGCCAATAAATGATTAACCTTAAACAGATAGTAAGCTTATGAAAGTTTTAGTTCTTAACTGCGGTAGTTCTTCTATCAAATATAAGTTGTTCGACATTGACCACAAGGCGGTTATTGCCCAAGGTGGTATCGAAAAGATCGGCTTGCCCGGATCATTTCTGAAGTTGACTTTGCCGAACGGTGAAAAGAAAATTTTGGAGAAAGACATCCCTGAACATACAATCGGTGTGGAGTTTATTCTGAACACCCTTATTTCTCCCGAATATGGCGCTATCAAGTCGTTGGACGAAATCAATGCAGTCGGTCATCGTATGGTGCATGGCGGTGAGAAATTCAGTAGGTCTGTACTGCTGACTCAAGAAGTGCTCGACGCCTTTACCGCTTGCAATGACTTGGCTCCGTTGCACAATCCGGCCAACCTGAAGGGTGTGCATGCCATTGATGCCATTCTTCCGAATGTTCCTCAGATAGGAGTGTTTGATACGGCTTTCCATCAGACGATGCCCGACTATGCTTATATGTATGCCATTCCTTATGAACTCTACGAGAAGTATGGCGTGCGCCGTTATGGCTTCCACGGAACCTCTCACCGTTATGTTTCACAGCGTGTATGCGAGTTCTTGGGCATTCAGCCTGAAGGTACGAAAATGATTACTTGCCACATCGGTAATGGCGGATCTATCTCGGCCATTAAGGACGGTAAGTGTGTGGATACCAGCATGGGTCTTACCCCATTGGAAGGTCTGATGATGGGTACGCGAAGCGGAGATATTGATGGTGGTGCCGTGACGTTCATCATGGAGAAGGAGCATCTGGACGCTGCGGGTGTCTCTAATTTGTTGAACAAGAAGAGCGGCGTAATGGGTATCTTTGGCAAGTCAAGCGATATGCGCGACTTGGAGAATGCTGTTGCGGAAGGCGACCCGAAAGCCCAGTTGGCGGAAGCGATGTACTTCTACCGCATCAAGAAATATATCGGTGCATACGCTGCTGCATTGGGTGGCGTGGATGTGATTGTCTTCACTGGTGGTGTAGGCGAGAACCAGGCTTCAGCCCGTTGGGGAGCTTGCTCCGGCCTGGAATTCATGGGCGTGAAGCTGGATGCCGAGAAAAATAAGGTACGTGGCGAAGAAGCTATTATTTCAACCGATGACTCGAAAGTGAAGGTAGTCGTTATTCCTACCGACGAGGAGTTGATGATTGCTTCGGACACGATGGCTATCTTGACTCACAAGGCATAAAAGATACGTTAAACTCATAACTTGGAGAGGACGTGTTACTCATGTGGTACGTCCTCTTTTTTATACCGATAACTTTTATGAACATGAAAAGAGGAAAATTCCTTTCAGCATTACTCCCATCGTTTGCAATAGTACCGGCTGTCGCGCAGACAGAGACGGAGAAACCCAATATTGTGGTCATTGTAGCTGATGATATGGGCACAAATGAAATCGGTTGCTACGGTGGCGCTAACATCTCCACACCAAATATCGACCGGCTGGCCGGTGAGGGGATGATGTTTACCAATAACTATACCTCCATGGCCATGAGCGTGCCCCTTCGGGCCTCGCTTTACACGGGACTTTACCCGGCACACCACGGCTCGTACCGCAATCATAAGGCGACGTACAGCAACGTGAAGAGTGCCGCGCACTACATGGCCGATCTTGGCTATCGGGTGGGGCGCACGGGCAAAGACCATCCGGCCAATCAACCGAAAGTCTATCCGTTTGAAAAGGTGAACGGTTTCGAGGTGAATTGTGTGACGTCGCATCCGGCACTCTCAACAGCCGATGGTATCCGTGAGTTCATTACCCGCGATGCTGATGAGCCGTTCTGCCTCTACGTGTGCAGCATTCATTCTCACATGCCGTGGGATGCAGGCGATGCTTCCGAGTTCGATCCCGCCAAAGTAGTATTGCCGCCCAACTGCGTGGACAATGCGCAGACACGGAAGGAGTTTTGCGATTATCTGGCGGAGATACGTCTGCTCGACAACGAAGTAGGGATGGTGTACAAGACGCTGGAAGAGACGGGCGAACTGGACAATACGCTGGTTATTTTCCTGGCTGAGCAGGGGCCGCAAATGCCTTTCGGCAAGTGGACACTCTATCGCTACGGCACGCATAGTGCCTTTATCGCCCGATATCCGAAAGCAATCAAGGCCGGTGCGGTGAGTGATGCCCTGGTGCAGTATGAAGACATTCTGCCTACGATGATTGATTTTGCCGGTGGCGAACCTGAGGGTTTGGACGGGCAGAGCTGCCTTGACGTGCTCTATGGAAAGAGTGAAGGGCAGCGTCGGTGGGTGTATGGCATCCACAACAACATCCCCGAGGGTGACGCATACCCCATCCGCAGCATACAGGACAAGCGGTGGAAGCTTATCGTGAACCTGACGCCCGGTGTGGATTACCATTGCAAATACATGACGAAACCGGGAAGCTCCATGTGGAAGTCATGGCTGGAAACAGCCAAGACGAGCAAGGATGCCGCTCAGTTGGTGGATCGCTACCTGACTCGTCCCGCCATTGAATTCTATGACTTGCAGGAAGATCCGTGGGAACTGAACAACCTGGCTTCTGACCCGACGCAGGCCGGACGCATCGCTATCATGCGTGCCGCTCTCGAAGCATGGATGATACAGCAAGGCGACCGGGGCGCGCTGATGGACATACGAAATCGCTGAAGCCCCATTTTAACAGAATCTTCATCTTTGGATAGGAAGAGATTTCTTATCTTTGCCCGGACGAAAGATAACTAATAATAGAATAGTATGATAAAAAGATTGACACATTTGCTGCTTTTTGTCCTGGTGGCGAGCATGACTTATGCTCAACAGGCCAAGTATGTATTTTTCTTTATCGGTGACGGTATGGGGGTAAATCAGGTGAATACCACGGAAATGTTTCAGGCAGAAATGGAAGATGGCCGTATCGGCACGCAGAAGTTGCTGTTCGGGTCCTTTCCGGTTGCCGGTATTGCCACTACCTACTCTGCCAGCAACTCAGTGACTGACTCTTCGGCGGGTGGCACAGCCTTGGCCACTGGTTCTAAAACTTACAATGGAGCTATCGGAGTGAATGTCAACAAAGAGGCCTTAGAGAGTGTTGCCTATCAAGCCAAGAAAAGTGGCAAGAAAGTTGGAATTGCCTCAACTGTCAGCATAGACCATGCTACACCGGCTGCTTTCTATGCCCACCAGCCCAATCGCAACATGTATTATGAGATTGCTTTGGAATTGCCGCAGAGCGGGTTTGATTTCTTTGCCGGTGCCGGTTTCTTGAAACCGACCACGACTTTTGAAAAACAAGAGGCTCCCGCCATTTATCCCATTATCGAGAAAGCGGGTTATACCATCGCACGGGGCTTGGAAGAGTATGAAGAGAAAGCGGCTTCGGCCGACAAAATGGTGTTACTTCAAGCTGAAGGAGCCGTTGCCGACTGCCTGCCGTATGCCATCGACCGCAAGGAAGGCGACTTGACGTTGGCGCAAATTACAGAAAGTGCCATTGAATTCCTGACAAAAGACAACAAGAAAGGATTCTTCCTGATGCTGGAAGGCGGAAAGATTGATTGGGCATGTCACAGCAACGATCCGGCTACGATGGCAAAGGAGGTCATCGACTTGGACAATGCCATCCGTGTGGCATACGAATTCTACAGGAAACATCCGAAGGAGACGCTGATCGTGGTTTCTGCCGACCATGAGACAGGTGGTTTGGGGCTGGGTACAGGTACCTATACATTGAACCTGAAAGCACTGAATTGTCAGAAACAGTCAGTAGAGGTTTTGTCGCGTCGCATTACCGATCTGCGCCGTAACGAGCATGCTTTTTGGGAGCAGGTAAAGGAACTCTTGTCCGAGGCGATGGGATTTTGGACCAAGTTGCCTCTGACTTGGGAGCAAGAGCGTTCGCTGCGCGATGCGTATGAGACTTCTTTCGTAAAGAATAAAGTTGCTTTCAAGGAAACGCTTTATGCCAAGACAGAGCCGCTGGCTGTAGTTGCTAATGAAGTGATGAGCCAGATTGCCCACTTGGGATGGACCAGCAGCAGCCATACTGCTGAATATGTACCTGTCTATGCCATTGGTGCAGGCGCTGATTTGTTCATGGGCAAGATGGACAATACGGACATACCGAAGCGCATTGCCAAGGCGGGAAGATATTGATTTTTACGGCCGCGTCTCTCCCTCGATGTAATTCTCGAGGAAGAGATGCTCGCTGTCGAATACGGCGTACGAGAAGCAGTTGATCCAGTCGCCCAGGATTACGACGCGCGATGTGGCGTTCAGCATCAGATCCAGTTCAATGTGGCGGTGCCCGTAGATGAAGAAGTTGATATTCGGGTGGCTTTTCAGGTAGTCTTTGGTGTAAAGTACCAGCGGTTCTTTGTCTTCTCCCATATAGTCGGGTTCTTTCCCGTTTATTCGTTTCAGACGATTGTGCTTGGCCCACGTTAGTCCTAATTCCACGCTCCAGCGGGGGTGTAAGGTTGAGAATAATGTTTGTAGTGTATGGCTATGAAATATGGCGCGCAGGCACTTGAACTTGCGATCGGGATCACCCAGGCCATCACCGTGAGCCAAGTAGAACTCTTTGCCGTATATCTCGGTGGTCAGCGGTTCGCGGTGAAGGATGATACCGCATTCCTGCGTCAGGTAGTCACCACACCAGATGTCATGGTTACCTGTGAAGAAATGTACTTCCACTCCGAGGTCCGTCAGTTCGGACAGCTTGCCCAGGAAACGTGTATAGCCTTTGGGCACCACTAATCGGAATTCATACCAGAAGTCGAACATGTCGCCCAGCAGATACACCGCCGCAGCCTTGTGCTTGATACTGTCCAGGAAGTTCACCAGCCGGCGTTCCTGTGTACGTCCGTGCTCGATGGCGCGTGAACCCAGATGGGCGTCGGAGAGGAAATATACATTCTTCATAATTCGTTGTTATTACTTGAACAATTCATCCAGGTATTCATAGAAAGCCGGATCTTCGCCCACTACCACTTTGGTAATCTTGCCTTCGGGGTCTATGACTATCTTCGTCGGGTAGCCTTGGATGCCGTACAGGACGCTGACGTCCGGGTTGCCTTCATTGCGCACGTGCAGCCAGGGGAGTTCGTGTTTCTCCACAGCGGCTTTCCATTTCTCCTCCGTGTCGCGGCAGTCGATGCCCAGGATTTCCATCTTGCCCTTGTACTTCTCGTAGTACTTCTTCATATCGGGAATGCCCTTGATGCACCAGCCGCACCAGCTTCCCCAGAAGTCCAATACGACATACTTGCCGCGCAGGGACGACAGTGCCAAGTCCTTTCCGTTGATGTCCTTCAGTGTGAAGTCGGGGGCTTCAGCACCTTCCACTATTTTCTTGCGGGCTTCTTCACGGGCTTTTTGTTTTTTTAGCCCCTTGTCTATCGTCCGGTAAAGAGCTGCCAAAGGCCCGTTCTTGACCTTGTCGGTTAGCAGCGGAAATACTTCTTCAACGTACTTTCCTGTGCGGCTTGTGAGGTACACAGATACGTCTTCGTCCGGATGCTGGCGTATGTATTCCACGTGCTTGTCTATCATTTGGGCAACCATGTCTCGTGCCGGAGCGTAATACTTTCGGACTGAGTCGCCGGAAATGCCTTGTTGTTCCATCTCCATGGCGGTCTGAGACATTTGGTTGACCTTGTCTTCAAGGTCTTTCCATCCCTTTTGGGCTTCGTTGTATTTGGCATAAAACTCGTTTCCGGTTATTTGGTGATTATCCATTGTGCCGGTCACTGTCAATGGCTGTCCGGGGATGACCAGGACTTGGATGAATTCTGACATGTTGACGGCCTTGTTACCGGCGGATTTGGGAAAGATGTTCACATAACTTGGAAGCGTGTCGTTC
Source organism: uncultured Bacteroides sp. (assembly GCA_944319875.1). Taxonomy (GTDB): domain Bacteria; phylum Bacteroidota; class Bacteroidia; order Bacteroidales; family Bacteroidaceae; genus Bacteroides. The sequence goes on along the minus strand of CALUFR010000105.1, from coordinate 7,419 downwards.
GTTACTTCGATGGTAAACTTCCCGTTTTGCAGGGCGATGGTGTCATGGATAGTCTTGCCTTCTCTTGTGACGGGATAGATGAGGGCTACCAAGGTGTCGCTTTCGATGTCGTCCAGCGTACCCGTAATCGTTGTTTTTTGTTGTGTCGGTTGGCAGGCCGTCAGCAGTGCCGTGCCTGCCAAAAGTGCCAATACTTTCTTTCTCATACTTTTATTCCTTATTCTTAGTTCTTCAATTATCAGAGGAAGCCCAGCTCCAGTTTCGCCTCCTCGCTCATCATGTCCTTGTCCCATTCCGGTTCAAAGACCAGATTGATGGTGGCCGTCTTCACGCCGTCTATGCTCTCTATCTTCTGGCGTACGTCTTCCATGATGAAGTCCGCCGCAGGGCAGTTGGGGGCAGTCAGCGTCATGTCTATCACAACGTTGCCGTCATCGTCTACGTCAATCTTGTATATCAGTCCCAGGTCATAGACGTTCACCGGGATTTCCGGGTCATATACCGTCTTGAGCATGGCTACAATCTTCTCTTCAGTCTCAAATCTGGTCATAATCTCGTTTCGTTTTATTTATGAAGCAAAACTACACTTTTTTTGTGAGATGACCAAACGGTATTTTTATGCAAACATCCTGCCGACAGGGTGTTTGCTTCCCGTTGGCAGGATGTTTGCGATGTAAAGAGAGGATGTTTGCTTTCTGTAGCTCTTTATTTCTCTGTGGTGAAAGAAGACAAAGGCAGGCCGTTGACACCAAACAGGTCGCCGACAGCGAAGTTTCTGAAAGCATAGCGCACCGATGACGGTTCCTGGACGTCTTCGCTCCATACCTCTACGCGATTGCGGTTGACGATACGGGCCTTTGCCGGGTGATAGTTGCCGTCCTTACCGGCTATTTCAAAGCTTTTCAAGGGTTTGTAGAAAGAGGTCAACCCCATGGGCGCTCTGTCGAACGAGAGGATTATCTTGTTTTCCTTGACCTCGTGCGATGCATATCGGGGTGATTGGGCGGGAATGCCCTTGATGCCATAGCTTTGCGTCAGCGCCAAATAGGCCAAGCGGTTACCCACCTCTTTTTTCTGTGCCGGATGGATGCATGTCTCGTTGCCGATGTCCATGGTGACGGCCATGCCGACGTTGGAGATTTTTGTCTCGCAATTGTATTGTGCTTGGCGCAGCAAGGCTGACCCTACTTCATCCTTGTTCTCGTAGGCATACGGTGCTATCTGTGCGTAGTAGAAAGGCAGTGCGTCATTCTTGAACAGGATGCGCCAGTCTTTTACAAAGTCTTGGAACAGAGACTCGTATTGTGTCGGTTTTCCCCTGTTGGCTTCTCCCTGATACCAGGTGACACCTTTGTAGGTAAAATCCTTTATCGGATGAATCATGCCGTTGTAGAGCATGACCGGCGTGATATTCGGGCGCTTCACCTCACTCTGATCCGTCAGGTGTTTCAGCGAGATTTCCGGATAAGGCTTCAAGGCCTCGGGCGTCATCCAGGCTTGTATGGACGAGCCTCCCCAACTGGCGTTGACCAGCCCGATGGGCACGTTCAGCGCGCGGTACAGTTGGAGTCCGAAGAAATAAGCCGTGGCACTGAAGTCGGCTACTGCCTCAGGTGTATTCCGTGTCCAGCTTCCCGAACAGTCCTCTTTGGGTGTTTTGGAAGGAATTCGTCCCACCGTAAACATCCGTATGGGTACATCGGGCGTAGCGTTGGCTATCACTTCCGTAGAACCTTCTACCGGTTGCCCGTTGAACCCTTTGATGGGCATTTCCATGTTCGACTGGCCGGAGCACAGCCATACTTCTCCCAGATAGATATCTTCCAGCCGGGTGCGGTCGCCGTCGTCAAATGTAATCTGATAGGGGCCTCCCGCCTTTCCTGTTTCTACCAGCACTTCCCATTTCCCGTCCGCTGAGATGGATGCCTGATACGTCTGGCTGTTCCAGGACGTTGTGACATCCAGCTTTCCTTTTCGGTCGCTGGTTCCCCATAATTTCACTTTTCCTTGTTGTTGCAGCACCATGTGGTCTGCCAGGATAGAAGGTAATTTTACCTTTGCTTGTCCGCCTGCCACGATTGCGAAGGCGAGGGCGGCAAATAGCATGATACGTTTCATGGTCATATAAATGTTTGGTTCTAATCAGTTTCTTTGAAGCAATGTTTCATCGTTTTCAGAGGCTAAAGTTACGTAGAATTTAGCAAGTAGCATTCAATAAACAGTATAAAAATAACCAACTAAATCCAGCATAATGCGTTAATTATTATCGCTCCTTGTATTCCTTAAAGTCTTTCACTCTGTCCTTGTTGTATGTATTCCAGAATTTAGGAAAATATAGCACGTCACTTCTGTCTGCCCATTCAAAATAGGCCTTTTCAAGCTCCGCTGCCTTTTCGGGATATTGTTTTATGAGATTGTTTTGCTCTGTACGGTCTTCCTTTATATTGTAAAGCTCCCACTCATCCTCTCTGCAATTGGCTGACACCAGTTTCCAGTCGCCTTTTCTGACCATACGATTGCCCTCATGTTCATTATAGATATAACGTTCAGGCATCTTCCGGCCTTCCACGATAGGAAGAATGGACATGCCTGGGGTTGGGGCAACTTTCCTTCCTTGATATTCTTGAGGATATGTAGCTTCCGCAAGCTTGCAGCAGGTAGACATGATATCAGAGAGGTGGGCCGGCTGATGGTCTATACCTCCTTTATTCTTTACATGGTCTCCCCAGCGGATGATACAGGGTGTGGAAATACCTCCCTCGTGGGAATAATGCTTATACAGAGTAAACGGAGTACAACAAGCGTTTGCCCAACCGGTGCCATAGTGGAGATACGATTCAGGTCCTCCCATTTTGTCTAAATCCCTTCCTGTATGTGTGATATGTTCAAGGCCGCTCTTCCTGTCAAAACCGAATTCAGTCCATTCGGCACAAGCCCCGTTATCCGACATAAAGAGGATGAATGTCTGTTCCAATTCATTGTTTTTCTTCAGTGTATCTATCACGCGACCTATGTTCTGATCCATGATTTCCACCATGGCGGCAAAAATAGCCATGCGGTGTGCCAGATCCACTTGCAACTCTTTGTCTAAGGAATCCCAGGCGGGTAATTCGTATGTGTGATCCATAAACATGCTTTCAGGCACTACCCCTCTCGGGCTCAACTTGGGGTTACCTTGCAGCAGCTTTAAGTCAACGATTCTCTTCCATCGTTGGTCTCTGATTTTATCCCATCCCTGCATATAAGTATCAACATACTTATCAATCATTTCCTTGGGGGCATGGAGTGGGAAATGAGGAGCGTTATAAGCCAGATACAGGAACAGAGGCTTTTTTTCTTCGTGTGCTTGATTTATAAAGTCAATGGCATAATCAGTGATTGCATTCGTCGCGTAAAATTCTCCATCTGCATACTGCCTTGGCGTCCTGTCCTTGGGTAAGCGTGTATATGCCTTGGAATTCCACATGGATGTAAATCCTCCAAGCAAACCGTAATATTCCTGAAAGCCTCTTGCTATCGGGTTTGCCTGCCTGCCTAAATGGAATTTTCCGGCCATTGCCGTAAAATATCCGGCATCCTTCAATACCTCGGCTATGGTTACATTATCCGAGTTCGAGCGGAAGCCTGCATATCCCTTTGGCCATGCGGGTTTACACACATCCATGTGGCCTAATCCGGTTTGATGAGGGTAAAGTCCTGTAAGCAGGCATGCGCGTGACGGACAGCTTCTTGCGCAATTATACATCTGTGTCATTCTCAGGCCTTCCTGAGCCATCTTGTCTAATATGGGAGTATTGATTTCACCTCCGTAGCATCCAAGATCAGAAAATCCCAAGTCATCAGCCAGAATAATGATAATGTTCGGCTTCTCTTCAGCGGTAAGCATACAGGCAAAAGACAGTCCGCCCGCGATTAATAGGTTTCTTTTCATGGTACGGTATGAATTAGTGATTATGTCTGAGGGTAAATCTTTGGGAGATAATTATGTCGTGTTATTATTCTATATATTCAAGCGGATAAAGAATTCCCCGGTCAGTGGTTCTGAACATCCCTTGGTCTTCTTTATCCGCTTTGAATTTGTTATATGTCCCTTACTCTTTAAGCACCGGCTTGCCGTTAGGCCATACTACCTCTTGTTGGGTAATAAGCCAGGTTTTACCATTATCATTATTGCCTTGGTAAAAGAGATAAGTCCGCCCGTCGTTATCTGTGAAGATATGTGGATGACCGGATTCGCTGGAATTCCATTCTCCCTTTTTCCCGTTACGTAAGAATGGCTCTTTGGAGAGGCGTTTCCAGGTGAGGCCGTCTTCGCTGACCGCTACTCCAATTTGTTGCGGCGCATTGTTGTATGCGCCTGCATAAAACATGAACAGCTTGTCGCCTTTCTTTGCGATTGAAGCACCTTCGATGCACTTTCCTTCCCAAGGATAGAAAGGACGGAGAATGGCGGAATCCACAGCCAATGTCCAGTCTCCACGACTGAAATCTGTATCACCGGGAGCTACAGCTACGCCTTGCATTTGTATCTCAAAGTCCTTATCTCGGGTTGCAAAATACAAGAAGTAGCGTCCTTTAAACTCGCAAACTTCCGCGTCAATTGCTCTTCCGCAATTCCAATCTCCTGTCGGGTGGAATATCGGGTTTGTCGCATCTCTCTGGAAATGGATTCCGTCTGACGATACGGCATGGCAAATGGCATCTTTGGGGCCATTTCCATAAGTTTGATAAAACAAGTGTACTTTACCGTCTTTTACCAACGCTCCGGGAGCACAAAGTCCATTCGCTTCGTACTTTGCGTTTGGGTCAGGAGAGATCTCACCTACTTTTTTCCAGTTAACGAGGTCATGACTCTCTGCGATTCCAATGGTCCAAATGGATTTAGAGGCGTCTAATTTGCCCGGAAGGCTATAATACAATAAGTATCGCCCATTAAACTTCACGACATGCGGATCCTTGGAAAACGGTACTCCTCTGGTAGATGTATCGCCAAACATCATCTGTTTGTTTTGTGCTTGCCCAAGCATGGGCAAGCACAAAGCGAAAAACAATAATAAAATGCGTATATTCATATCTTTAATTAATAGTTAGTTACCATATCCTGGGTTTTGAACAAACTCTGCTTTAAACGGATCTCCTAAACGAATATTCCCTGTTTTCGGAGGCTAAAGTTACAAAGAATCTCTGGAATATCGACTAATTTCATCAGATTTTACTGCGGTGTAACTTTTTACTTAGGTAATGTGGAAAGTAATCTACACTAACGTCTGAGTTTAGATTAGCCGAATTGCCAAACACTTTTGCGCCAAATTGCCAAATGATTTTGCGCCAAATTGCCAAATAATTCTGTGTTAACTCCCGAATTTTGTGACTTAATATGCTTGGCTTACAAACGATTTTACTATCTTTGCACAAAACAGTGTATCCATGGAGTATAGACATAGAATAGCAGATAAGTTGTTGCGTGATAAATTAGAAGCAATGGGGGCGGTATTAATCGAAGGGCCAAAGGCTTGTGGTAAAACGACTACGGCGGAACAACAAGCTAAAAGCATCATTTATATGGATGACCCGATTAAGCAAGAGCAATACAAACAGATGGCGCAGACTAATATCCGTTTTTTGCTTGAAGGAGAAACTCCTCGCCTAATTGATGAGTGGCAAGAAATACCAAAATTGTGGGATGCTATTCGATTTGAAGTAGATCATAGAGATGATGATGGGCAGTTTGTGCTTACGGGTTCTGCCGTACCTGTCGATACTAAAGAAATTCATCATAGTGGAACCGGAAGATATGGATGGCTTACCATGCGGCCTATGAGTCTGTGGGAGTCCGGGGAGTCTACAGGTGAAATCAGTCTGTCTGATTTATTTCATGCGCCGGATAAAATAGGGGCGTTAAATAAGTTTACATTATCCAAACTCGCTTTTGCTGTTTGTCGTGGTGGATGGCCTAAATCTTTGCAGAAAAAATCAGAAAAGGCAGCATTATTGCAAGCGACTGAGTACTATAAAGCCATTATAAATAGTGATATATCACGAGTTGATAATGTAAGAAGAAACGAGGAACGTACAAAGAGGATTATGCGTTCATACGCCAGACATCAAGGATCGCAGGCAAGTATTGCGACAATACTTGCTGATATATCAACAAATGAAGCGGAATATGTTAGCGATGAGACAGTAGGAGCATATCTTGCCGCTTTACGAAAAATATTTGTGATAGAAGATATGCCGGCGTGGAATCCTAATCTGAGGAGTAAAACAGCAGTTCGCACATCTGATACCAGATATTATGTAGACCCTTCAGTGGGAGTCGCTGCTCTTGGACTTGGCCCTAATGACTTAATTAATGACTTGAATACATTCGGACTGTTTTTCGAGACAATGTGTATTCGCGATCTCCGTGTTTATGCAGATGCTTTGGATGGTTCTGTTTATCATTATAGGGATAAAAACGGTTTGGAATGTGATGCTGTAGTACATCTACGTAATGGAGCATATGGCCTTATTGAAATAAAATTAGGTGGAGAAAAACTCATTGAAGATGGAGTAAAAACGTTAACTTCACTTGTGAATATTATTGATACCACTCGTATGAAGGCACCTGCATTTTGTATGGTGCTAACTGGGGTTGGTGATTTTGCCTATAAACGGTCAGATGGCGTCTACATTGTTCCTATTGGATGTTTGAAAGATTAATTGTAATTCCAGATACGGGTTCATCAATAACTTTCTGATGAATTTGATTGCTGTATTAGAAACCTATTGCTTCTTGACAGCAAGCCTACAGCGTTGCAGGGTTATGCTATCGAGCAATGCATGAGTTCGGGAATCTTCCATTTGGGCTAGCAAACCTTATTTTCGAGGAATACCCAAAGATACAAAAAAAGCCAACTGATTCGCAATGCTTTGTGTCTGAATTAGTTGGCTAATTTTATGCTATTTGCTGGATATCCCTAATTATAAGTTATTATTTCTTTATATGATATTGAAAGGTACATCATTGGTCGTTTTAAGACTATTTTTACTCGTCTTTGTTGTAAATCCGTTGGCAATATGTTACGCCCAATAAGTCATAATGTTTTTTTATTTTTTCAAGACGCATACAGAAACTGTCATAATCCATGTTTTCTCTCCGACTCCAAGCGATTTCTGCTACTGCGCTCAAGCGGGGGAACAAGGAATAATCCATTTGCGGAATAGTCACTACATACTCTGTCCACAAGTTGGCTTGCACTCCTTTTATGTGCATCGCTTCTTTTTCTGTTAGGGTGGCAGGTATCGGATTATATGAATTAGTCAAGACTTAATCTGACAGTTACGCATAAAAAGAGTAGATTTGTAACATAAAAGCAGATTAAGTTATGACCACATCAGAAAAAGTCATCAAGAACAAACTGGGATTGCTTGAGCTGT
>CALUFR010000104.1 GCA_944319875.1 uncultured Bacteroides sp. | reverse complement strand
CATTTGTGTGTATTTTTAATAGATTATTATATTCATCCAATTCAGTCACAAAGAAAAGCATAATTCTTTAACAAGCGAAATTATTTGTGCAAAAAAACTGTTAATCGCCCAATTTCATTTGTTTTTTTCTTCTTTGTAACGTTTGTACCGGCTCCTCTCAGGGCTTTTTAATCTTTGGTATTGAAGAATATTTTTTTCAATAGCTCCTGCCCGATATTCATGTCTTCCAGCTTTACTCCTTTCAGCGCTTCCTTTAAAGTCTGGTTGGCCACGAGGCGTGCACGTTCTTCCAGTTCCCGTCCGTCTTTGGTCAGGTGGATCAGATTGGTGCGGCGGTCTTTCTTATCAGAAATGCGCACCACCAGATGCTGTCGCTCCATATTGTCTATTAGCCGGGTCATGCTGGGTTTATCCTTGAAGGTGGCGTTGCACAGTTCTTGTTGGGTTACTCCGTCTTTTTCCCATAGGAAAATGAGTACAGTCCATTGCTCGGGCGTGATTTCCATACCGTTTTGGCGGAAGTTGCGCGAGAGTTTCCGGTTGATGGCTGCCGACACCTTCCCGTTCAGGATGGCAAATATCAGCCTCATATCAAAGTTGAATTGTTCTATCATGAAATCATTGCTTAAACAACTTTGCAAAGGTAGTTCTCTTCCTTGAAAAATCCTACATCCGAGAATAAAAAAACATTAAATGTTTGTAGTTCAAAATAAAATGCCTACCTTTGCACCGCAATTTTTTAAACAACTAAATTTTTATTAATCAAACAAGTATGAATCATTACGAAACCGTTTTCATTTTGACTCCCGTTTTGTCTGATGTTCAGATGAAGGAAGCGGTCGAGAAATTCAAAGGCATCCTTACTGCTGAAGGTGCTACGATTGTGAATGAAGAAAACTGGGGACTGAAGAAGCTGGCTTATCCTATCCAGAAGAAGTCTACAGGTTTTTATCAGCTGATTGAGTTCGATGCAGCTCCCTCTGTCATCGAGAAACTGGAAGTTAACTTCCGTCGTGACGAACGCGTAATCCGCTTCTTGACTTTCAAGCAAGACAAGTATGCAGCCGAGTACGCCGCAAAGAGAAGAAGTGTAAAATCAACTAAAAAGGAGGATTAATCATGGCACAACAAGTTCAATCAGAAATCAGATATTTAACTCCGCCCTCAGTAGACGTTAAGAAGAAAAAATACTGCCGTTTCAAGAAGAGCGGTATCAAGTACATTGATTACAAGGATCCTGAATTCCTGAAGAAATTCCTGAACGAGCAGGGCAAGATTCTTCCCCGTCGCATCACAGGTACTTCCTTGAAGTATCAGCGTCGTGTGGCTCAGGCTGTGAAGAGAGCACGTCACTTGGCATTGCTGCCTTATGTAACAGACATGATGAAATAATAAGGAGGAGATAGTATGGAAATTATATTGAAAGAAGACGTAATAAACTTGGGTTATAAGAACGACATTGTGACTGTTAAGTCCGGTTATGGTCGTAACTACCTCATCCCTACCGGCAAGGCTGTCATTGCTTCTCCGGCTGCAAAGAAAATGTTGGCTGAAGAATTGAAGCAGCGTGCACACAAGTTGGAGAAGATTAAGAAAGACGCTGAAGAACTGGCTGCCAAGCTGGAGGGCGTTTCTTTGACTATCGCTACAAAGGTAAGCTCTACGGGTACCATCTTCGGTTCTGTAGGCAGCATTCAGATTGCTGATGAGTTGGCCAAGTTGGGTCACAACATCGACCGCAAGATTATTGTAGTGAAGGACGCTGTGAAAGAAGTGGGTCATTACAAGGCAATTGTCAAGCTGCACAAGGAAGTTTCCGTAGAAATTCCTTTTGAAGTGGTAGCTGAAGAGGCTTGATAGAATAGTTGTATAGAAGAATTAAGGAGCGTACATTTCGACTAATGTACGCTCCTTTTTTATGCTATATATTGTTTCTTGCTTTCTTCACGATTCATGGGTTATGCGAGTTACGGCACCGATCCTTCCTGCTGCCATGCAAACAAAATGAAGCGGAGTGAACAATCCCATATTATGTATTCGGGATTGTTCACTCCGCTCAGAATGGAAAAGAGGAAGTTCTTCCTCTTTACTCTTCAGACTGGAATTTCCGGCTTACCTTCAACAGATTGCTTGCATAAGTCACTACGTTCTGTGCTTCCTGTACCATGGTCAGGTAGACCATGCTGACTTTGATGCTGCCCGCATGACTTTGGATGCGTTGCAGTTCTTCGCGTTTCAGGTGGGCCAGTTGGCTGTTCAGGTCATTGGCTTTGCGGATTTCCGCCTCCATATCCTCGTAGTTGTTGTTCTCAATGCGGTTGCGGCATACTTGCAGAAGGTTGGTGATGTCTTCCGTGATGTCGCCAAACTCACCCTTCTGGATGGGATCCAACGGTTTGAAGTTGTTATCCACATGCTCTAAGCAAGGTTCGCAGAAACGGCCGATGCTGTACACCAATTCGCTGGCGAAGTCGTTGCCTTGGTAGTAGTAGAGACCTTTTTCCAAGATGGTGTTGTTGTTCAGGTGGCTCATGGCTAATGTTCCCGTCCGCTTCATCTGCTTGATAAGCTGTTTCTCAAACTTCACCGAACCCATCGAACGGCGCAAGCCGCGCAGGTTCTCATGTAGGAACGAAGTAGAGATGCGTTCGAAGTTCTCTTCGGTGAATGCCAATACCTTACCCAGCTCTTCGCGGGTATGTGTCTGGAGCAGGCGGAGCACCTCGGCGTTATCTGAACTGCTCAGCAGCTGTTTCAGCGTTTCGTTAGTTTGTTCTTTGGCTTTGCGTTTCTTGAACATCACCTGGCTTCTCACAAGCAGGAACACAGCTACCGCAATCAGCAGGATAATGGCAACCGTACCTCCGTAATGGATGAACAGGGCGACAAAGAAGCAGAAGGTGAACGCCGCGCCGGCGGTAATGAACCAGCCGCCGATGACGCTCAATACACCCGTGATGCGGAATACCGCCGAATCACGTCCCCAAGCACGGTCGGCCAGCGAGCTACCCATAGCAACCATGAATGTAACGTAGGTGGTAGACAATGGCAATTTTAATGAAGTACCCAAGGCAATGAGCAAGCCCGCCAATACCAAGTTGACGGACGCGCGGACCATGTCAAATGCAGCACCGTCGGCAATGATGGCCTCGTCCTTGCGGAAACGGGTTTCAATCCATTGCTTCGTGCTCTCCGGCGTAATCTTGGAAATGCCGTTGGCCAGCGTCATGCTGAAGCGTACCAATGTACGGGCGATGGGCGTGCTGCCAAAGTTCTCTTCACCTTCATCTTGGCGGGACAAGTCTACGGAAGTCTTGATGACGTTGTGTGCCTTTTTCGAAGTAGCCAAAGCGATGACCATTACCGCACCCGAACCAAGCAGAAAATACCAAGGTGTCTGTGCGGAGCCCAGCAAGGAAGTCATCAGGAAACCGTCGGGGCCTGCGGCCTGTCCGTTGGCGGTGTAATCCAAGAACGACGAATAGCCAGCCAAAGGTACACCGATAAAGTTCACCAAGTCGTTTCCAGCGAAAGCCAAGGCCAGGGCGAACGTACCCATTAGTACCACCACTTTGAATACATTTATTTTACAGATATGAAGTATCTGCATCAGTACGGTGAAGAAAACAAAGAAAGCACCCACCAGTTCCACCGTGTGCGCTTGTATCCAATGGTTGTATTCAGGAGTCATAAACGAACTGTCCTTCAGACCTTTTATCAGCATGAAGTAAATGATGCTCGTTGCGGCGATACCCCCGAAGATGCCGATGCTGTACTTCATGTGCTTCTTGTAGTTGAACGTAAAGACGATACGCGCCAACCATTGCACCAACATACCGAAGAAGAACGCGATGGCTACCGACACGAAGATGGCCATGATGACCGACAGCGCCTTGTCCGTGTTGATAAGGTCGCCCAATCCCAGGTCGCCGTTACTGCCATACACCTTAATCAAAGCCAAGGCGAACGTACCTCCCAACAACTCGAACACCATGGAGACGGTGGTAGAAGTAGGCATACCCATCGTGTTGAACACGTCGAGCAAGACCACGTCCGTCAGCATGACGGCCAGCAGGATAGTCATGACTTCCGCAAAATAGAAATGTTGCGGCTGGTAAATGCCGTGACGGGCAATGTCCATCATGCCGTTGCTGAGCGCGGCGCCGATGAAGACACCGATACCCGCAATGAAGATGATGGTTTTGAAAGACGCCGCCTTGGCTCCGATAGCGGAGTTCAAGAAGTTGACGGCATCGTTACTTACGCCCACCACCAAATCAAATATGGCCAGGACGAACAGGAAGATTACAATTCCTAAATAAATAGTTTCCATATATAAATTGTGAATTTTTATTCGGATGCAAAGGACGGCTTTTTCTGTTACACATGCTTGTCATATATGTTACAATCATGTTACAAACGAGATTTCAGGTATTCATAAAAAGCATATTGCGCCCGTATCTTCTCGGTCTGCGGATGAGCTGATTTCCAGCGGTTTCTTAATTCCCCGTCCACAAAGCATGCCTTGCGCTTATCGGCCAGTTGGATATGAAGCATGTCGGTCAGTTCCTGCCTTAGTTCTTTGTCGAGCACAGGCGTCACCGCTTCAATTCGGCGGTAGAGGTTGCGGCGCATCCAGTCGGGCGAACCAAGGAAAATCCGGGGCTTTCCGCCATTACCGAAATACCACACGCGGGCATGTTCCAGGAACGTATCCACGATACGCGTCACGCGGATATGCCGGCTGTACGGCTGGTCGGGGATGAGGCAGCAGATGCCTCTCACGATGAGGTCTATCTCCACACCGGCTTCCGACGCCTCGTACAGGCGGCTTATCATGGCCGGATCTTGCAGGGCGTTCATCTTCAGGATGATGCGTCCTCCTTTCCCTGTTTGAGCCAAAGCTATTTCGTGGTCGATGAGCCGGTTCAGTTCGGGAATGAGGTTGAAGCTTGCCACGAGCAGCCGGTGGAATGCAGGCGACTTTAGTTTGCCTTGCAGTGTGCGGAAAAGATTATGCAGGTCGTTTACGATGATCGCGTTGCTGGTGAACAGGCCGCTGTCCGCATAGAGTGTGGCGGTCTTTTCGTTGAAGTTACCTGTGCTGATGTAGGCATAGCTGGTGAGCTTGTGACCTGCCGGGTCTTTCCGTAGCACGAGCGCTACTTTGGCATGTACTTTCAACTTGGGGATGCTGTAGATGATGCGGATGCCAGCCTTTTCCATCATGGCGGCCGTAGTCAGGTTATTTTCTTCATCGAAACGTGCTTTCAGTTCTACGAAGACGGTGACTTTCTTCCCGTTTTGTGCCGCCGCGATCAAGGTATTGATGACGGCCGAGTTCTCAGCCATCCGGTATTGCGTCACCATGATTTCTTTTACCGACGGTTCGTGGACGGCCTCGTAGAGGAAGTGGATAAAGTGTTCGAACGAATGGTAAGGGTAGTGTAGCAACAGATCCCGCTGTTCGACGTAGTTGAATATCGATTCCTTTTCGTCCAGGCATGTCAGCCTCATGGGTTGCGGCTTCTGGATAGGTTTCAGGTTCGGATTAGGGTTGGGCAGGTGGCGCAGATCCTCCAGGTTGAGATGTTTGTCGCCCGGCACCAGCTCATTGCGGTCTATTCGGTAGGCGTCCACCAGAAATTCCAGAAAGTCAGTCGGCATGGCGCGGTCGTAGACGAAGCGGCACACGGCTCCCGTCTTCCGTTTCTTTACCTTTGTCTTCAGTTGTTCGATGATTTCGTGACTGTTGGCGGCATCGTCTATCAGGATGTCGGCGTCGCGCGAGATTTTGATGCAATGACTGCTGTCCACCCGATAGCCGGGAAAGATGACCGGCAGGTTGGCTTTGATGATGTCTTCGATGAACATCAGGTAGTAATCTTTACCTTTTGGGGGTAGTTCGATGAAGCGGGGCACCTTGCTGTAGGGCAGTTTCATGACGAAATATTCAGGCTTTGCGTTCGGTATGTCCTTCCGGTAGAGGCGCACGGCCAGGTAGAGGCGGTTGTCACGCAGGAAGGAGATAATCCGGTCTTTGGTTACCGGCACGGGAGCCAGGTAGGGAAAGATTTCTTCGCGGAAGAAGCGGTTGACAAACGCTTGGTGGAACTCTTCCACCTGTTGCCGGCTTTGGTAGAAGATGATGTGGTGCTTGCGCAAGGCAGGCAGTATCTTGGTTTCGTAGATGCGGATGCGGTCTTCCAGTTGGCGGTTCACTTCCCGGTTGATTTCATCCACCAGCTCGATGGCCGACTGCACGCTCTCTTCGTCTTCAGGCGTTTTGCCGGTGGCTATGGCCTTGTGGTCGGCCACGCGTATCTTGTAAAATTCTTCCAGGTTTGATGAATAGATAGAAATGAAATTAATGCGTTCATACAACGGCAGGGAGTCGTCGTCCGCTTCGAGCAGGACGCGGTAGTTGAAGGAAAGCCAGCTGATGTCTCGTTTGAAGAATTGGTATTCCATAATTCATAGATTTAGGGCGCGGAAGAAACGTCTGTTCGGGTTGAATAAACGTTTGCTTCTTTTGCGAATGTATCACAAATGTACTTACTTTGCAGACAAAAACCAATGAAAAGATGATAAAAATAGGTTTGTTGTCCGACACGCACGGATATTGGGACGAGAAATACCTGCAATACTTTGAGGCATGCGATGAAATCTGGCATGCGGGAGACATCGGTTCGCTCGAAGTAGCCGAGCGTCTGGCCGCTTTCCGCCCTTTCCGGGCTGTGTATGGCAATATTGACGGACAGGACATCCGTCGCCTCTATCCCCAGACGCTCCGCTTCCGTGTGGAGGGAGCCGAAGTGCTGATGAAACACATCGGTGGCTATCCCGGCAAGTACGATCCTTCCATTGCGGGAAGCATCCTGACGCGTCCGCCCAAGCTGTTCATCAGCGGACACTCGCATATTCTGAAGGTGAAGTACGACAAGACGCTCGACTTGCTTCACATCAACCCCGGTGCGGCGGGCAAGTATGGCTTCCACAAAGTGCGCACGCTGGTGCGCTTTGCTATCGAAGAGGGTGTATTCAAGGATCTGGAAGTTGTGGAACTGGCAGGGTAGTAGAACCCGTACGGGCATAAAAAAAGGGCTCCGCTGAGCCCAACCTTTGTTAACCTTAAATCTAATACTATGAAAAACACAGTGCAAAGATACGGACTTCTGGACAATATGCAAATAATGCAAGAAAAAAAGTGTGTTTTATAACATGCTTTATCACTTTTGTGGAAGTCGTTAACAGGCAATCGGGGAAATCGGGCAAGAAATCAGGAAGCCAGTGCCGCACAGAGCAGCAACCCCATAAACAGCATGTTGCGCGAGGTTTCTCCCAAGATTCTGTTCAATTCTTTGCCCTCCCTGATTTGTATCATCTTCCGCCATGTCAGGGCGTGCAGATAGAAATAGATGCAGGGAGCCCAGATAAATTCCATCCACGTGAGCCGGCCTGTGCCGACCAGTCCGGCGCAGATGCCGACAGCCGCCAACCCCAGTCCCAGGTACATTCCAGCACCGAATTTCTCACCATACTTTACGACTAACGTCTGTTTCCCGCTGATCCGGTCTTGCTCACGGTCGCGGTAGTTGTTCACCATAAGCAGTGTGTCGATCACCAGTCCCGACACGAGCGACAGCAGACACACGTCCCAGTTCAACCGGCCTGCCTGCACGTAGTAGGTACCGCCTACAGCCACGAAGCCGAAGAACACCAGCACCAGCACGTCGCCCCATCCCCGGTAGGAGAGTACGGTGGTATAGAGGAAGGCGAACAGCAGGCACAACAGGCCCAACAAAACCAGCTCCCATCCACCGTGGGGCAGATTTCCCCATGCAAAGAACAACACGCCGAGTCCGCATACGCAGGCCAGCGCCAGTACGACACCGATGCCTATCGTCATGGCGTGTGGCGTGATCCATCCTTCCGCACAAGCCCGTTGCGGGCCGAGGCGGTCGCTGCGGTCACTTCCTTTCCGGAAGTCGAACAAGTCATTGATAAAGTTGGCCGCCACCTGCATCAGGCAGGCGAACAGCAGGCACAGCACGGCTTCTTCCGTTTGGAACAGCCGGTCGGAAAAAGCCAGCGCGCTGCCCAGCATCACGGGAATGAGGGCTGCCGTCAGTGTTTTGGGGCGGGCGGCGAGGAGCCACGCTTTGGGGGAATTGGGTTTCATGGTGATTATTTGGTATGTTATTGATAGGGGTTGATTTTCTCTGTCAGAAGTATTTCTTCAAGTAGCGTTCCGTCCACTGTGATGCCCAGTGTGACAGTCGTGTTGGTGGTGTCGCCGATTACACTGACCGAGAGGGTATAGCTTTTGGAAGGGTACAAAGTCAACGTTCCGCTGTAAGGCCCTTTGTAAGGATCGGGCAGGTTGACGGTGTACGACAATTCCCGTCCGGTTTCGCCTACATTGAAATATGCCTTACGGTAGAGATGGTTGCTCTCATCGAACGTGAGGGAGCGGTCGGGCGCATCCGTCGCGTGCACCTTGATGGAGTAGGTGGGGAAGATGCTTTCCACAAAGTCGCTGAACTTCACCTCTACGGAAGAGTTTGCCAAACCGCAGTTCACCGTTACGGTTTTCGTCTCACCAGTGGCTACGGCAAAAGCCTCTTGTCCGTACACACGGGCTTGTCCCCATCCTTTTTCTGCGCTTTCCGCTTCGGCTTCCGTACAGTTTTCCGCTGTCAGTACATAGTCCGGACTGGCCGAGCAGGTGAAACTCGTTCCTGCTATTTCGCCGTATCTCCGGTTGGTGAAGATGGGTGTGTTTCCCCGCTTAAGACTTACTCGAAACTCCTTGATGTCGTCTTCGTCAAAGTAGAGCGATGACTTGGTAGAGATTTCCACGTCCGTCGTGTCTATTACGGCGAAGCGTATTTCACCCGTTCCTTCGTCCGCCAGGGGGGGGGCCTCGTTCGTGCAGGCGGCGAACGCGAACAGGCTTGTCAGGAAGAAAATATATAGGAATTGCTTGTTCATAAACTTTATATATTTATCTGTATAATACTTCTAATGACTTGAAAGTTAGCCAGTTGTCTGCCCAATTCCTGTCTACGCTGCTATTATGAGATATACAAACTCTATAATTGTTTCCAATGGTTGTATTATCGGATATGATTGTGAATTGATCATCTCCCGGATTATTATTTGAATTGATTCTGCTAATAGATGTAGTTTTATCCCTAACGCTGTTATCAGTACTCTCACTGACGCCTGTGTAGACATCAATTGAAGGATTACTAACTCCCCAAGTAAAGTAGGCTACTTTGGTTGAATAACTGATATTTACCATTTTGGGTACTTGGAATGCTGGAGAAAAAACATAAGAATTATATTTTATATCAGTACTGAAAGTACCGCTATATTGAAATAGGATATAACCACGCCCATCCCAATATTCCCCGTCACCAACACTCATCCAAGGGTTCTTAGTATCATCAAATGGAGATGTGGATGAATAATCCCCTTTATACGGTATTCCAGTAACTTCACAATTTACCGATGAAGTAGCGTTGCTCCCATCAAACATAGCGGAGGCTGTCAATGTACGTGTGCCCCATAGGAGATTTTGAAATACCGGTGATGCTTCCGTGCTACTTTCTCCGCTGTCTAAGGAATAGGTAACACTGAATAAGCTTGCATATTTTTTATTGTCCAGAATATCCGGAGATATATTCGTGGTGGTAGAGATATTAAAGATACCCGAACCATCCGTCTCGTTTGCGGCAGTTGCCCCCTGCAATGTATAGACAGAGTAGCTGGTTTGAGCGGAAACTTCTACGTTAAAAGGCGGTAGAGGCATTGTTATCGTTTGGGGAACAGTCGCATCTTCGGCCACCTGTTCATTGTCGATTGTATAACTGTATCTCAAGGTATAATTCCCTTGTGGCAGATAGGGCCAGTTGTTCTCTACCGCCATTTCTCCCGTACTGCTGAAGTTGTCGGTGCTATAGCTTCGTACCACTTCACCGGTGGCATTCACCAAAGTTGCTTTCCAGTTTGAAATCAAAGAGAGAGGCACGCTTGACAAATCGCCAAAGGAAAGTGAAACCTTTGTTCCGTTTAGATAACCGGATGCATCGGTTGTATGTTCAGCTACAGCATTTAGCCCAAATGAAAACACGGGTATGTCTGGGTCGCATTGAATGACATACCTCGTCCGTGCGGCAGCCGATGGGACGACCGTCCACTCGTGTGAACTCTCCTTTCCCAATATGTTGGTTCCGGCAAAGACAGCATTGACCGCCTGTCCGGCCTGTGCGAACAGATAGCCACCCGTATTATCTTTAGCCGCCAGCGGCATGGAAGCCTCTCCTGCCTTGACGGTCAGCGTCCAGTCGGTATAATGGTTTCGCAGGCTCTCGGTAACGTCAGGCACCAGCATGGCGTTCGCCAGGGTTGCGCTGATGGTCGTTTCCGTCGGCTGCCCGGGATAAATCTGTACGGCAGAGGAGCCGGCGAAGTAGGGTGTATCCTGTAACGGTGCATTCTCACCGTGATAGGCGGTCACCGTATAGCCACCGGCGGGCAGCTCGATGCCTTTCGTTGTCAGCTCGCTGTATGGCTTGGGAAAACCCTCCACGGACGTATCGCCCATCCGGATGTCAATCGTGAAATCATCCACGCTCGGGATGAGATTTTCCGGGAGAGAATCCGCTTCCGCCCGCGTAGTAGCTGAAAGCTCCACGTCCACGCTTCCCAATGTCAGGTACAGATAGCCTGTCCCTTCTCCGTATTCCTGCGTAAAGGTTTCCTTGGAACAGCCCGCCACTATCCAACAAAGCGTAGCCAGTATCAGGATTTGCCGTATAATCTTGTTCATATAGCTTTTGTTTATCTCTATTCGTAAATCAGTTCAAAGTTATCAAGCAACAGTTTACTTCCCACGCCTCCGGTGAAGTAGTCGCCGTATTTGCTGGCGGTCGCTACCACTACAATGTATTTGGGAGTACGGTCGGTATAGCGATAGTCCAAAACCAGATCCTGTTGCCGGTATTCAGAGTCGGACGAGCCTTGTATCAGTTCGGCATAGGCAATGATTTTAGGATCAGTCTTATCGAATAGTTGGCGCTCACTGGGACGGGTGCGTATTTCCCGCGGCTCGTCCCAGTCGGTCAAAGCGACATAGATGTGACAAGAGTCCGGCTGTCCTCTCAGACTGCTGAGGGCATCTTCACCGATGCGGTCGATAGTCGCCGACGTGTATTTATAGTTGATGCGCAGCTTGGTCGGGAATGATGAGAATTCCCGTCCGAAGCTTAGGACGCCGTTGGTGCCGACAGTCTTGACATAACTTCCTGTGAAGATATTTCCGGCGGCAAATTTCATAACCAGGTACTTGGATTCAAGGGAAGCTGCTCTCCCGTTTCCATCGTAGGTCTCATCAGTGGGAATAGAATTGCTGTCGCTGATGGTGATGGCACCTTTATTCCCGGTATCCCAGTAAGATTCTCCTTCCGATGGCCAAGGATTCCAGAGTTTATCCACTTGATGCCAGTTGTCAAAGCTTCCGTCAGTCAGCGGAGTAGCCGGTGCTGTGGTAAAGGTATTGGTGTAATCCTCCGAACCGCTTATCTGGATGTTGTATTGATAAGTTTCCCCGGGTTCTAGTCCTTTTAAAGTTGTAGTATAGTTGGTTCCCTTGACCTCAATGTCAGCGTCCGCCACGGTAGACCATTCACTGTCAGTTTCTTTTTTATAGGTTATGGTAGGACGTTTCCCGCTTTGGATGTTTCCCGAAAGACTTGCACTGGTGGCTCTGGTGAAGACGCCGGCCTCATTGCTCATCTCTTCATCCGATTGGTATGCAAAGACTGTCCACTCTGTATAGGTCCCTTCGGCTTCCCAGCCCTGAGTTACTTGGAACACAACTGGCTGTGAGAAATCGAAGGTTTCAGTTGTGGTAGGATCGGGACTTACACTGCCATGCGTACCTCCTAATTTGAATGTCTTTACTTTAATTCGGCTGAGTGACTGCTCAGGAGCCACGTATATTATCACATTGTGGTTGATCTTATCAATGATAACTTTCTGTTGTTGTTCCACCTCTATCTCACGGTTGATGATTTGTTGGACATCTATTTTCCAAGTATAATCTTGATAGGTCCTTAATGTCATCTGTACCGATTTGGAAAAGTCGACCCTCGTGTCGGAAGAAACAGGGATAGCTTCTAATGACTCAAAGCCTGTGGTAGGGAATTTGCTGTAATTGTTGCATATCGTTGAGTCAATGACTAAAGTGGCATCGTTGGTAACGGTCAGTTTGGTGATACGAAGTTGGGTCAAGTCAACGGTATCGTCCACGTAGAGCGAGATGGTACGGTCGTTCTTGTTGATGGTGGTCTGCGTGCTGCTGTTGCCGTTGGCGTCACATTGCCCCTCTGTCTCGAAGGCCTGTATGCTGCCGTCGACAATCGGGTAGGGAATGTCATTCTCTATATTGCAGGCGGTTACCAGCAAAAGGCAGAAGAGGTAATATAGTATTTTATTCGTCATAGTTCTGAAATCACTTAGAAGAACGTTTTACAAGTAAAAAGTCATGCCGATATTAATAGAAAACAGGTTGATTTTGAAGTTTCCCGAAGATGTTCTTCTCATGCCGGTCTCTATCTGATTGCTTTTTTGATTTTGCCATTTGAAATTATATCCCATGACTCCTACTGATACTTCTACGGCCGACCAGTTTGTGATGAAAGCACTCATACCGGGAGCAATACCTATTTGTAGGTTGTGGGCCTGCTCGTAGGTTCCGTCATATTCGGTATTCGAACCGGTAGAGTTTTTCCCGACTCCGTAGGCATACGTAAGGCGTAGTTCGTTGAAAAGGCCGAAGATTTTGCTCTTTCCGATAGGCATGTAAGTACGTAGAAAGCCTGATGCCTGATATTCGTGTTCCAGATAATACAAGTCTTTGAGATTGATATTAAAATCTTCGCCTAAGTTCAGCTCAAAGTTGGCCATGTCCAGGTAAGTACGGTTATAGCCAAAGCGGAAGCCGGCGGCCATGTTGTCTTTGAAGAAATAGCCAACGTATGGACTTAAATTAAATGTATATCCCAAAGCCTCCACATTCTTTATAACCAAGAAGTTCAGGTTATCTTCTTCGTGTTCGGAATAGGAAACCGTACCACCTGCCATCCATTGTCCTTTGGGAATAAAGACCATTTGCATGATGCCGCGGTCAATTCGTTCGGGGCGCTCTGCTCTTTTTCTTCTTTTTCTTTTCCCCATAACCTTCTCAGAAGCATTGGATACAGCTCCTTCCGTCACGATACTGTCTTTCGGTTGAAAAACGGATAGGGTGACAGGGTTAGCCTTGGTGTAGGAGTTGCCGCTTACTATAAACAATATTATGAGTGGCAGTATTTTATACATAAATTTCATTTATACAAGTGTAACCGGAAGAGAGGTTCGAACTCTCTTCCGGTTGGAGTTAACATGTTTCGATTTATTCTAGAGCTGGTTCACCGTATACCAACTCCATGTCGTCAATATACAGTACGCTATTTGTACTACCTGTAAAATAGTCGCCATATTTACTGGACGAACATACGATAATCAGATAGAATTTAGTTTGTGGTGTGATATCTTTATATTTTAAGGGAATAGTAAAATCTTTCCATTCATTATTGGTTGATTTAGCCTCTGCTTCAGGCAGTTCTCCGTAAGCAATAATATTATCATCATTCTCAAAGTCAAAGAATGTGGATAAGTTTGTATTGTCAAGCTGGTGAGGAGCCTTAGCTATTGCGATATATATAGAGAAGAGATCGTCCGTTCCTTTCAGCGCGGCACCTTCCGGTGTGTTTTCACCACGGTAATCAATCTTTCCGCTGGTATAATGGAACCAACCATGCAGGGCTGAAGGACGCGATTTAAATTCTTTTCCAAAATCAATCTTGGCACCGTTAGTACCTACCAGACTGTTGAATTTACCTGTATAGAGGCTGCCTGCTGCAAATTTGCCGATACCGAACGCACTGGCATATTGTGATTTCAATTCAGCGGATTGCCCACTGGGCGTATGTACTATGGTGCTATTGCCTTGGGTTGGATTTACGTTGACCAAAGCACCTGCACCAGTAGTGGTGGCGGGATTGCTGGAATCCCAGAAAGAACCAGACGCGGAGTAGTCGATCGCTGATACCGGATACCAAGTCTTATCATTCTTGTACCAACTATCCATATTCCCATTGGGTAATGCAGCTCCAATCTCTGTCTTGAAACTTACGACATCACTGGAATACGATTCGTCATCTTTGGAATAACTTAAGCGATAATTGTATGTGGTTGATGGATTTAAACCGGATAATGTACCCGTAAACAGTTCTGTCGTTTCGTCGTACAAAGCCGTTGCTTTCTGCCATTCTTCAGAATTCTCTGTTTGATATTCGAAGAACATACAAGTCGGATCAAGTGGTGTTTCAGACGAGAGGATACTTCCTTGAATGTAGGCAAAATTACTCCAAGCGTTGGCCCTTTCAACCGCCAAACTGGTAGTTGTCTCGGTAGAAACATTGAACGTAAATGTATAGACGGTTTCAGTCCCATTTACGCTTACATTGACTCCGCCAATAGTACCCATTTCCGCTATCTTGTAATTCAGGATGTAATGTTTCCGTGCTTTGACATCGGTGATGGGGGTGTCTTGGGAGAAGGTTTTTCCGGCTTTGTTGGTGACGCTGATGGTGGCTGTTAAGTCAGCTACGGGGAAGTAGGCTGGTTTCAGCGTTTCTCCCATGGTAAAACTTAAAGGATTAACGCCCGATAAAGCCGAAGTTACAGTAGTGCTGGCGGCTTGGAAGGCATCTATAAAACTTTGTTCAAAATTAACCGTAACTTTGACATTGGCCAAGGTGCATACAATGTCTGCCGTCACTTCTTTGCCGGCTTCAATGGTCACCTGCTGGCTTCCGGCATAATAAGGAATGTCCAAACCTGATTCAGAACCGTCAAATCCGTTGGAAGAAGCTTGGATTGTATAACTGCCGGGAGCCAGTTGCAACTGTTCTCCGGCCAGTGTCTCCCAATCGTCGGTACTTTCTATTACATCACCTGTGCTGTTTAGTATCTGCAAAGCAATTTGCTTGGGGTTATAGTCGGTTGCGATTTTGGTGTCCACGTAGGAATTGGTCCCTACTTGGATGCGTAGATAGCCGATGTCGTTGTTCAAGTCATCCCTTTGACAGGAGGTTGCAACCAACGAGGTCAATAATAAGGTGAGAATAAAATATAGTTGTTTCATGTCTCTTATTCAGTTATAGTTACTTTGTATACTCCGTTGGCTGTTTCTCCATTCTTATTTGTAACGGTAATGTGAAACTCGTGGGATTTTCCTTCGTCGGTCGCTCCTGTCACATTGAGGAATGTAAAGAATGCTCCAATGGGGAAGATATATTCCTTTATTCCGTCTGTAGGAGCTTGGCCTCCTACGGAAGAAGCAAGAAGTTCTCCGAAATCAGTGTTGTCAATCAAGTCTACACCTCCATTTTCAGCAAGGAAACTTTGTTCGTCCATGACCAAATCCTTTATGATTTCTTGGAAAGCACTATTCCCGGATGTGATAGTCACAATAATTTTATCGAGGCCGACTTCAGAAGCAATGTAGGCATCGGCCTTGGCCGGTGCATTACCGGCACTTATGGAATAGGTAACATCCTCCGGCAAGTTTAAGGTAATGGCTCCTGTTTCTCCTTCTTCCCCGTCATCTTCTCCTGGTTCTTCCGGCTTCTCCGGCTCACTGGGCACATTCGGGTCAATGGTCGGTATTTCAACCGATTCCTCAGAGTCTTCAAAAGTAATGTTGGTCGTGATGGTGATACCGGTCACTTCACCCGTTGAGGATTCCACGGTTCCCATGGCAATCTCTACGGCATCGCCTCCGGTAAAGACATCTCCTTCTTCTTCGTATTTTTCTGCGGCATCACTTTTTTTGAATACGCGTTTGTCGCGTACGGTGTTTCCTGTAGTGGTTGTAGCACGGATGTTGACCGTGATAGCTGTAGCGTCTTCAGCGAAGTGCCAATAAACGGGGGCGGCGTCTATGTCGTTTTGGGTAAATGTCATACACATTTCGTTGCCATCGTCTACAGTAATGGTCCATTCGCTGAATGCTGCCTTGAAGTCATCTCCATACTTCACTTGGACACGGCTGTTAGCCATGCGGCATTCTACATTGACTTCGCTGGTAATGTCTTTAGTGACGGTGATTTCTGTATTTCCCGAATAATAGGGAGAACTCATCTGTTTTTCCAGCTCTCCGGGGGTGTGTGAGGTGATTGTATATTGTCCCACAGGTATTTCAATGCTGGTCGGTACTTCAGTTACGGCCGCATATTCTCTGGTGACATTGGCCACTTCGCTACTTGTGCCCTGTATGATAACCGGAAAATTATCAGTAGATACAGTGCTTTCTCCATCGGTTCGTGTCTGTGACACCGGTTGTTTCACGTTGATTGCCAATTCCAGCATTCCGGTGTCGTCCTTGTTGACCAAACTTCCGGTTAATTCGTTTTTCATTTCACACGAAACCAGGCATAAGATGCTTATTGTGCTTAATGCTATGATATTGAATGATTTCATAATCCGTTTTTTAGAAATAAATAAAAGGTTAAATCCATTCGGACGGCACCGTGATATCAATAGTTTCATCGTCTGTTTTTTCATCTACCGTGATGGTGATACCTAAGTTGCCGCTGTCGTTTGAAGGAGCGATATTCAGTGTCCATGACTTTCCGGGAGTCATGTTGTAGGTCTTTTCTATCGTTGCCACTTTGTTGTCCGAGATGCGGGTCACTTGAATGGTGGCTTTTACGGTTTCACCTTTCGGATTTAATTTCAAGTACCAAGGTTCGCTGTCCGATTTGTTCCATGCGGCAGACGTACCGGCTGCGGTCAAAGCTTCGGTTTCATAAGACACGGAATAATCGCTGAAATAGGTGTCCATATCTTCGGCAAATTTAGCAGATACTTTGCCGCAAGTGGGTTGGCAGACAACTGCTACTGCAACCTCTTTCCCTTCCACGTTGAAGGTCTCGATGCCTTCTACATAGAATTCGTCTCTGGATGCATTGCTGTCAGTCCCATAGTACGCTTTTAACGTATAGGTTCCATTTTTCAATTCAATCCTTTCGGGCTTTTCACTGTATAGAAACTCTTCCTCAATAGTCTCCGAAGCATTGATGATTTGAATGGTGTATAACATGGGGGTGTTGTAGGTACTTTCATCAACTGCCTTGGTGAAAGCGGTGCTGGTAGTGAGATCCAGTGTGAGCGTCCCTGTACCTTCGGATAAAGCGGGCTCATCATTCTGTGAAGTGCAGGCTCCGAGTATCACGCTGACACTCAAGAGGCTTGCTGCTAACATTGTTCGCATATTCATATTTGTTTTTCTATATAAAAAATCGCTGCAAAGTAACGGATTTTCTTTGAATGCTGCAAGTCCTTTTTTTAAGGAAGAGTCGTTCTCTCTTTAAGATTTTTGAGTAAAATGGGACATGAAAGGTCGATTTACTGTCTTTTTTTTAAGATGGAGGATGTGTAACGCTCCGTGTTGTTGCACTCTAACGACACGTGTCCTTATGCTCTAACGCCCCGTGTCGTCAGGGGGTAACGGCACGGGGCGTGAGGTGGTAACGAAGCACTGTCTTATTTGTATTCCTAAAGTGCC
This sequence comes from uncultured Bacteroides sp., assembly GCA_944319875.1. Lineage (GTDB taxonomy): Bacteria > Bacteroidota > Bacteroidia > Bacteroidales > Bacteroidaceae > Bacteroides. The sequence continues at coordinate 5,288 of CALUFR010000104.1, read as the reverse complement.
ACTTGAGCGTCGTAAAGTGCCACTTGGGCGTCGTAAAGTGCCACTTGAGAGACGTAAAGTGCCACTTGAGGATGTGAAAGAAGCTGTTTCTTCCTCCTCTATAATCCTTTTCTCCGAAACATCCTTCACGCCTTCACGGGAATATAACCGGTTGCTATACAAGAGGATACAGTGAAGGATGCATCTTTCACGTGAAAGTTTCACACCCTGCGCGAGCCTTCACGTGGTTTTTATCGGACGCACCGTGGTGCGTCCCTACAATGCTCAATGTTATTCCGGCATCAGCACCACGCCCTGTTTCTTCTTGCCATCCATCTTGACCGTCAGGGGATGGTCGAAGCGGATGTGGCGCAGGAACTCTGTCTCGTGCAGGGCGGGTTGCGCGTTGAGGAAATCCTGGTTGTAGACACCGTCGTTCATGTAGGCGTTGATGGTGAAGTAGCCTACGCCGAACGAGGTCAGGTTCTGGAAGAAGTGGGTGCCTTGGCTGGGATCCACGCGGTAGTTGGTCAGGCCGGCTTCCACGATGACGCGGGCGGCGCTGATGTGGGGCCACTTCACGGGGATGCCCAGCCACGTGTCGCTGCTGCCCCAGCGGCCGGGGCCGACGAGGATGTAGTGGCGTCCTTCGTCCAGGAACTGCCGGTTGAGCTTTTCGATTTCCCAAGCTATCTTCTGGTTGTTCGAAGCGCTGTAGCGGTCGGTCTTCACGTAGACGATGTCGTAGAGGTCGTCCATGATGCCGTGACCCAGGGAGTTGTTGGAGCGTAGCAGCAGGCGGTCGTCGGGGATGGCGGTAAGGTCTTCGTCGAGCACGGCGTTGTTGTCCACGATGGGGCGTATCTGGAGCAGGTAGAAGGTGCCCGTCTTGTCCTTCTCGCGGCTCAGGGTGGCGGCGAACTCGATTTCCACCGGACGTCGCATCTCTTCTTGTCCGTACTTCAGTGCCAGTTGCAGGATGCGCGGCAGGGGAAAAGCGTCGTGTTGCAGGATGTTGGCGAAAGTGATTACCTTGCGTCCGCCCGGGTACAGGCCGTCGCGGATAATCTGGTCGTAGGGATCGTAGGTGGAGGCGATGTAGTTGAGCGCACCGTCCTTCTCGGCTTCCTTGACGGGAAGCTTCAGCAGGTTGAAGCCGTCGTCGATGGAGAAGTTGTGCCCCGAGTTACTCAGGTCGAGGGCATAGAAACGGGTCTGCGTCTCACGCAGAGCCATCTCCATTTCGCTGGTTTGCAGTACCTTGGTGGGGTGATAGGGCGAGAAGCGGAGTGTCAGGCCACCGTCCACGATGTACTTGCCCAAGCCGAGGGCCAGGTTGACGATGCCTTCTTCGGCCTGTTCGTCGCCCAGCGGATAATAGTTGAGCGAGCGGGCCACACCGGACATGCTGGGGTAGAAGCGGGGACCGTACTGGTTGCCCACCACCTCCTGTAGGATGACGGCCATCTTTTCCTGGTCGATGACGTTGCTCGTGGCCTGCATGTAGGCTTTGGAGTCGCGGAAGTAGACCGAGGCGTAGACGCCTTTGATGGCGTCGCTCAGCATGCGCAGCATCTCGTACTTGTCGTCCAGATAGGGTATCATGTAGGTGTTGTAGATGCCGGCGAAGGGCTGGTAGTGAGAATCCTCGAGCAGCGACGACGAACGGACGGCAATGGGTGACTTCACCACGTCGAAGAACGTGAAGAAGTCCTCCACCAAGCGGTCGGGCAGCTTGGCCTTGAGGAAGTAGCGCAGGAGGGTGGCGTCGTCCATGTCGGAAAGAGCCACCTGATAGAGGTTGTTCGTGTCCATAAACTCGTCGAACACGTCGGTGCAGAGCACCACGGTCTTGGGAATGGCTACGCGGGCATTGTCGAAGTCCTCGAACTCTGGATGGCGCTTCACCAGGTTGTCTATGAAGGCCAGGCCGCGCCCTTTGCCTCCCAGTGAGCCTTCGCCGATGCGGGCGAAGTTGGAGTAGCGGTCGAAGCGGTCGCGCTTGAAGACGGCCACCACGCCCTGGTTCTTCATCTTGCGGTACTTCACGATGGCCTCGAAGATAATCTTGCGGTGCGCGTCCACGTCTTGAAGGCTGCTCCACGTGATGGGCTTCAGGAACTCGGCGATGGGGAACATGGCGCGCGAGTAGAGCCAGCGGCTGACGTGGTTGCGGCTGATGTGGTAGAGGAACGACTCGGCGGGCACGGCAAAGAGGATGTTCTGCAACTCCTTGAGGTTCTTCACGTGGGCAATCTCCTCGCCCGTCTCGGGGTTGCGGAAGATGAAGTCGCCGAAGCCGAAGCTGTCCGACACCGTCCGGCGCAGGTCCACGTCCATCTTCTTGGAGTTCTTGTCGATGAAGGCCGCGCCGTATTTGTGGGCATACATGGCGTTGTCCGTCTCGCTGCTTTGCAGGATGAGGGGCACGAAAGGGTCGTGACGGCGGATGTGCTCGCACAGGCGGATGCCTGCCAGCCCGTCCTTCTCGCCACGCTCCACGCGGGGGAAGCGCACGTCGGTGATGACGCCCAATATGTTGTTGCTATACTTATTATATATAGTGATTGCCTCCTCGTAGGTGCGCGCCAGCACTATCTTGGGGCGGCCGCGCATACGCAGTGTCCGTTGGTGGGCGTTGAGCGCCTCGGTGCTGAACTCCTGGCTCTGTTGCAGGACGAACTTGTAGAGGTTGGGCAGCGTGGACGAGTAGAAGCGGATGCTGTCCTCCACGAGCAGGATGACCTGCACGCCCACCTCCTGCACGTCGTGCTCCAGGTTCATCTTGTCCTCGATGAGCTTGATGATGGAGACGAGCAGGTCGGTATTGCCCAGCCAACAGAAGACGTACTCGAAAGACGAGAGATCCTCGTCGGCGATGCGCTCCGTGATGCCGTGGCTGAAGGGGGTGAGGATGACCATCGGAATCTCCGGATGGTGGTTCTTGATGTCGCGCGCCAGGTCGAAGCCCTCGTTCTCGCCCGTGCCCGGCATGGAGATGATGAGGTCGTACTTCATCGCCGCCAGTTGCGCCAGCGCCTCGTCGTGCGTGGTCACTTGCGTGAAGCGGGGCGGGTAGCGCAGGGAGAGGGAGGTGTACTCCATGAAGATTTTCTCGTCGATGCGCCCGTCGTCCTCCAGCATGAAGGCGTCGTAGGGGTTGGCTATGAGCAGCACGTTGAAGATGCGCCGCGTCATGAGGTTGGCAAACTGGGTGTCCTTGAAGTAGAGCTGATTCAGCTTGTATTTGCTAAGCATAGGTATAAGTCTCTTTTTTGTGAAATGAACAGGCAAATGTACCTAAAATATGTGATATAAACGATTGTTTTACGGACACATTTGTTTCGTATGGCATAGGAAAAAGTTTGCAGCCTAAAGGCATACTTTGAGGGATATTTACTCTTTCCGGGAAAATGCTTGGTGCAAGCCCGGTTTCACACCTCGAGAGTGCTGAACTTTTTTCTTTACGGCAGAGTTCGTGTAGGAATGATTGCAAAAAGATAGCTAAACGCCTGTTTTGCTAACTCTCCAAGATTTCAAAACGTTCGAAATAGGTTTTGTTAACACTTCAAAACTGTATATTTATGCATGGAAAAGAGCTAAATACTGCATAAATATACAGCTTTCTGCATAATTATTTATTTTTGAAGTGACCAAGAAATTAATCTCCTGCGACCGGGAAGTTAACTTCCTACTTGTTCCGAGTATGTTCGGAACGGATTCGGAGTATGTTCGGAACAGATTCGGAACATACTTGGAACAAAATCGGAACAAATTCCGCTTTTTCTCGATGATTTTGCGCAGTTATCAAGTGTTAAATTTTGGCTTAGTTTGTTGCATATGTGATGGTTAACTCTAAATCGCTTCGATTTTTTTCGATCGAGCCTTATTTCTGTCCGAACGAGGGCCTTCTCGGCGATTAGGAAATACAAAGTGTCAGCGGTTGACAAAGTGTCAAAGTGCGGGGAGTGTACGGAAAGGTAGTTTTTCTGTATTCTTGAAATAATATTAAAATCTAAATATTTCTGTTACAACATAACGCTATTTTCTTTACTATTGCAGGAAAATAACCTGATATACTGTGAAAACGCTATTTTTTATTGCTTCCTTGTGTCTTTTCGTAAGTTGCGGCATTCCTCAGGAAGATGCCGCTTGGCAAGTAGCCGAACATTCCAAACTGAATCGGGATGAATTGCTACGTTTCTTAGAATATTACCAATCGTCGGGCGAGGCTGAAAAATACCAGCAGCCTGTTTCCTGGTAGCCAACATGCCGGGAAAGTATTCCCTTTCGGCAGACGGCGTGCACAAGATTTACGATGTGGATGTAGTCAAGGCAGATTCCTTGATTCGTTCGCTTGAATGCTCTTTCCGGTTGAAAGAGACCGTTCCGTTTCTACAGGAATATACGTTTCGACAGTTCTGTGAGTATGTATTGCCTTACCGTGTCGCCAATGAACCATTGGAATATTATTGGAAATGGGATTGTCCCAGGCATTTTCATACGGACAGTGTGAATATTGCAGCGGCAGCTCGTCACATCAATGCCCAAGTCAGGCTTGGAATGTCTCCTGATTTCTACGGCGCTTCCCAAAAATCTTATTCCCAACTCATGCGGGAAGGGTATGGCAAATGTGACGACCGGGCTACCCTGTTGGTAATGGCTTTGCGCGCCATGGGCATTCCCGCCGCTTTCGAACTGGTACCTTATTGGGGAAGCAGTAACAATGCCCATTCGTTTGGCACGCTGGTGCTGCCCGATGATTCCATCATACCTTTTCAGAACGACGACAATACGGGCGAAGCGGACATCTTGCATCGGAAGACGCCGAAGGTCTACCGCAAGATGTATAGCCGGAATACAGAGCTATATAACCATGAAGAAAATTTGCCGGAGCTGTTCCGTTCCTACGACTGTCTGGACGTGACCTGCAAACATCGGTTGGGGCATCTTGACATTGCATTGCCGTTGGAGGTTTCCAAAGGGTTGACTTATCTTTCCGTCTTTTCTCCCGATGGCTGGGTGACTGTGGCTTGCAGTCCCACTAAGGAGTTTACCGACGTGGGAACCGGCCGTTTGCCTGGCGATGTAAAAGAAGCTGATGACTTGGGCGACGGCATTCTCTATCTGCCTTCCCGCTATGTGCGGGGAGAGATGCAGCCGGTTTCCGCTCCGATAATCGTTTCTTCCAACGGTGTACAAGTCTTGCAGGCCGATACTGCCAGGCGTTGCCCGGTTACATTGGAAAGGAAGTATCCTCTCAGCCGGCGCATGGTGGATTTTGCCGGTTACATGCGTCGTGGCATTTT